>NZ_JBFUMH010000071.1:0-24479 GCF_054049475.1 Microvirga sp. P5_D2
GGCCGCAAGGTGATCGCGGCCTGCGGCGGCGCGGTGCGGGGCAAGACCATCGCGGTGCTGGGGYTGACCTTCAAGCCCAACACCGACGACATGCGCGAGGCGCCCTCGATCGACGTGATCACGGCGCTGCAGGATGCCGGGGCGCGGGTGCGGGCCTACGACCCCGAGGGCATGACTGCCGCCAGCGCCATGCTCACCGATGTGGACTACGCCCGGGACGCCTATGACTGCGCCCGCGATGCGGATGCGTTGGTGATCGTGACCGAGTGGGACATGTTCCGGGCGCTCGATCTCAAGCGGCTGAAGGTGGCGCTGGCGGCGCCGGTGGTGGTGGACCTGCGCAATGTCTATCGCCCCGAGGACATGCGCCACCACGGCTTCCACTATGTGAGCATCGGGCGTTCCTGACGCCCGCTCATCCAGGGATGTTCACGTGGGCGCTGCCCCGTGCCATACGTTTCTGAACGATTAGCCCTTAAGCCGCCGATTGGAGCGCCCCATGCAGACCTTCTTCGTCGAGATCAAGTGCAAGCTCGGCAAGACCTATGCCGTCGCGAACGCCCTCGCCGACCGCGAGATCGCATCCGAGATCTACTCGACGGCGGGTAATTACGACATTCTCGCCAAGTTCCACGTGGATGACGGCGTCGATATCGGCCACTTCATCGCCCAGAACGTCCAGATCATCCCGGAGATCGCGGACACGCACACGATCATCACGTTCAAGGCGTTCTGATCACTGCACGATGGCGCTGGTCTCGGTCGGCTCGGCTGTGCGGGCGGTGACTTCCGCGAGATAGGGGCCGATGCCCTCGTAGCGGTCGAGGCGGCGCACGATCTTGGAATCGATCTTGTTGTAGAGTTCCGCGACACTCACCGAACGGCGCTTGCGGCCCTTGCCTTCCGTGAACAGGCCCGAATTGGCTTTTGCCGCCTTCGGGAAGAGCTTGGAGGCCTTCATGTCCGGATCCTGGTCGAGAGCCTCCAGGAAGCGCACGGCGCTGGTCGCCCCTAGGAAGTGGGCGAGGTAGAGCTCGGCCTCGGCCAGCTCGCGCTCACCCTGGGTGAAAAGGGCGCGCTCCACGTCCTTGATCAGCTCACCTGCCATGAGTGCCGAGAAATACGGATCGGTGCGCAGGTTCATGACCCACTCGCGATCCTTGTCGGAGACGGCAGGGTCGCCGTTGACCGTCCGAATAGCATCGGCGGCGGCCGTGAAGCCGTAATCGGCCGCGTGGAGCTGGACGATCTCGAGCCAGGTGCGGTCGATGAACTGGAACAGGCCCTTGGCTGACGAGGTCGGCGCTTTGGCGTCGGGCGAGAGGCTCGATTCCACATCGGCCAGGGTCATCATGTAGACCGGATCGACGCCAGTCACATGGGCGGCCTTGAGGATGGAATGGACCAGCCAGCGGGGGATGTTGCGGCCGTTGAAGGGGATGATTTCGTCGGGATTGCCGGAGGCTTCGAGTTCCGGCGGCGGAGTCTTCTCCTTGGGCTTCCGGAAGGAGAACGCGCCCTCGAGGATGGCCTGGAAGAGGCCCGGAGCCTTGGACAGCTCCGGCGTGAAGGCAGCTGATGCAACGATGGGCGTCGTGACGATTTGAGATTTCGGTGCCGAGACGTTGTTCGCCAGCATGGCGGTGGGCAGGGTCGCGACGGCGGCTGGACCCGCCGTCATGCCCTGGAACCCCACCATCAAGCCCAAACCGAGGGCCAGACGAACCATGTGGCGGCTGCGACCGCCTTTACGCATGGTCGCAACAGGTTGCGGCACAGCGCATAGCAGCGTTCTCGCGTTACTCGGCATCACTTAGTTCCCGCATGGTCCGGCTTGGTTGCCGAACCTTCCCTTGTGTCATTGTGGGACAAGGGTTGACGGGAAGATGTGTCCAGAATCGGTCAGCTTGACCATAACAGGGTAAATTAATCGTTCACTGTGACCTGTTTTCCCCACCTTAAAGCGGGGAAAACTTAATCCATTACGAGGAGGATTGCGCTACCAGCTGGGCGTTCGTGCGCTCCAGGCGCTGCGCCAATTCGCGCATCACGGCGAGGGACATCTGCGGGAATTGGGCCAGCAATTCGAGGAAAACCCGCTTGTCGATTCGAAGCGCCGTGGTCGGCTCCGAGGCCATGATGGTGGCGGAACGGGGGGTATCGGAAAGGATGCCCATTTCGCCCACAAGGGCGTTGTTCCCAAGCTCGGCGACCTTGATTTCCCCGTTCGGCGTGTCGAGAAGCACGTTCGCCCGCCCATCGAGGAGCACATAGGCCGCGTCCGAGGGGTCGCCTTGCGAAAAGAACCGCTGCCCGTTCGCGAACTGAACGCGCTCGCTCGTGAAGGCCAGAAGCTTCAACCGCGCCGGGTCGATATCCCGGAACATCGGTACCTGCCTCAGGGACTGAACCTCGGTCTCAAGGGTCATGCCACCTCTCCTGTTACGCTCTGGGCGGCCTCCGGCTCAGGCTTCGTTTCGCCTTTACGCGGTTCGGCCGTCTTCTCTGTGACAATTAGTCCATTCTTGAAGCGCATCTGAACATCGAAACCGCCGGCCTGTCGATCATTCGGCAGAACCATGAACAGGCTTTGTTGGTCGAGATGTTCGATAAGCTTCAGAACGATCCTGCGGCTGCGCTCCTCGTCGAAGGGGGCAAGCGCCCCGTCGATGATGAGGATATCAGGATTCTTCACCAGGCAGCGGACGAGATTGACGCTCGCCCGCTCTTGCGGCGACAGGAGGCGGCCCGCCGTGCCGACCTCGTGATCGAGGCCGATGCGCTCCACGTCCTCCAAGAGGTCGAGCTCGCGGATCACGGTCGCGACCGCTTCCGACACCCGGTGCCTTGCATCGGCGACCTGATAGTTGACCCGGCCGAAGAGCAAGTTGTCCCGCAAAGGCGCCGCTGCGATGATCTTCTCGACGTCCAGGAACTCGACCCCCGTCGAGAAGCCCTTCTCCAGGGTCTCCCGCACGAGGCCACGGGCTACGACGATCCGCTGCCTCAGCTCCGTGGTGAGAAGGCCCAAACGGTGCCTGGACTCGATATAGGCCAGGGGCAACGAGAGAAGGCGTGTCCGATCCTCCCGCTTCCAATTGGTCGCTCCCCTCGCCCGGCGGCGCAGGAGGGCTTCGAACTCCGGCAGTTCCTCGGCGCCGATGAAGGAGAATTGTGCGAACAAGGAATGGCCCGGCGGCAATCCCTGGAAGATTTCCGTCATGGTCTCGGCGATCTGCAGGCCCATCTCGATGAGATCGTCGGTGAGCCCGGCCTCGTCGATGGCGCTTCTGAACTGCGGGTTGTCCGCGAGGTTACGCCCCATGAACTCGGGCGAGACCGGCACGCCGAACAGCAGGTTTTCGGCGACCGTCCCCTGCTCGTTGTAACGCTCGGGATCGAAGAACTCGACGAGGTCGGTCATGCCGTTCGACTCGAAGGTCTGCCTTAGACGGTTGCGCGCCTCGACGAGCCGCTCAGCCAGTGTCTCGTGCCCCTCCGGATTGATCCGCCCCGCAAGGCCGAACAGGTAGATGGAATCGCCCATCTCCACCTCGTTCAGAATGTTCACGAGCAGGCGGTCGAGTTCGTGCTCATCCTTCACCCCGATCCTGTCGTAGTCGATCCATTGATCGGCGATGCTCTCGTAAGGATTGCCGGTTCTCGCGGCTTCGGCGAGGCGCTTGGCGGCCTCCCGCTTGTCCTCTTCGCTCTTGGCGACGGGCCTGAAGCGCAGGCCATAGATGAGGTTGTCGCGGATGGTGCCTGGAAACAGGATCGGGTCGATGCCCGCATAGGCGATCCTGCGGCCGGTCACGGATGTGGGCAACTGCATGAGATCGCGCTCGCCGATGCGCACCTGCCCGCTGAAGCCCTGGATGCGGCGCGCCAGAATTCGCGCCGTGAGGCTCGCCGCCGCGCCGCCCTCGGCAATCAGCGCCGCATGGGTCGGCAGGTTCAGGGAGAAGGATCCGCCGTCGATGATCATGTCGCCATGGGGACCGGCCACGCGCAGATCCTCGGCCACGAGTTCGCCGACGAGGGGCTGATCGGCCTCCTTGTCCTCCTTGGGCGCGGCGAGAAGGGGCGCCAGCCTCTCCTCAGCGAAATGCTGGGTCACCTGATCGTACTTCACCTGCACGTCGAGGCGCTGCTGATCCCAGTCGATCAGCTCCTTCAAGGGCGGCGGCAGCTCGCGATAGGCGCCGATCACGGCCACGAGCTGACCGATATCGAGCGTGCCGCGCAGGGCGAAATAGCCGCCCACCGCGTAGAACAGKAACGGCGTGACCTGGGACAGGAAGTTATTGAGGAATTTCACCGCGAATTTGCGATTGTAGATCTTCAGTCGGATGCTGAAGAGGCTGAAGAGGCGGTTGCCGATCTCCGCCCGCTCCCAGGCATACGCATTGTGCACATGCACGACCTCGATGCCGTCGAGCACCTCGCCAATGCGCCCTGCCAGTTCGCGAGAGGCAAGCTGGCGTTCCTTGCCGAGGCGCAGGAGTTCGCGGCGCAGGCGGGGAATGATGGTGAATTGCAGACCGATCACGCCGAGCGCCATCAGCCCGAGCCAGACATTCTGTACCATGATGAAGAACAGGGCAGTCGTGGCCTGGAGGCCTAAGAGGACCGGCGTGATGAAGGCATCGCCGATGAAGCCGCCGATAGGCTCCACCTCGTCCTTGATAATGGTCGCGGTCTCCGACGATTTGACCGTGCGCAGGGCGTCGGGCGTGAAGCGCAGGACCATGGCGAACAGATCGAACCGCATGCGCCGGAGCATGCGCTCGCCCAGGATGCCTTTTGAAATATTGACCCAGTACTTAAAGCCGTTGTTGATGACCACGAAGAACAGAAAAAGCGTGGATAACCCCAAAAGGAGGCCCAGGCGCCCCAGCTGGAATCCCTCGAAAATCGGAAACGACCCGCCACCCAGCCAGTTCGGCAGGTTGATCCCGAGCTTCAGGAAGGTGGCCGTCGCATTGCCTTCCCGGAAGGCCTCGCCCTGGATGGCCTGGTTCACGATCTGGCGAGGTAAATCCAAGGAAATAAAGTAGAATGGCTGCGACAGCAGCACCACGAAACAGATGAAAATCTGGTCGCGCTTCGAATGGGCCCAAATGTATCGAAAGAGGCTCTTATCCATTACTACGCCGGTGCCATCATCATAATCGCCAGAGGTCCCTCTTTCCGATTTGGGGCGCCGCCATAGTTTGACGAGTGGGGCTATTGCAAGGGTAGAGATAGGTGTCCTAACGTCAACTGACGAAACGTCAATTCGACTCCCTATCTCCCAATCAAGGGACGGCTGCATGGCAGACGCGGTCACGGACCTCAGGGCGGACCTCTCTTTGGCTCCGCCGCGCCACCCCCTCGGTGCGCGCGTTCTCATCTATAGCCACGACACGTTCGGTCTCGGCCACCTGCGCCGGTCCCGGGCGATTGCCAATGCCATCGTCGAAGAGCGTCCCGACGCGTCCGTCGTCATCATCTCGGGTTCGCCCGTGATCGGCAATTTCGAGTTCGGGAGCGGCGTCGACTATATTCGCATTCCGGGCGTCACGAAGCTGCCCGACGGCGATTACCGCAGCCTCAACCTCAATTTGGAGCTGGATGAAGCCGTGGGCCTGCGCCAGGCGCTGATCCTCCAAACCGCAAAAGCCTTCCAGCCGGACGTGTTCATCGTCGACAAGGAGCCCACCGGGTTTCGCGGCGAGGTTCTGCCGGCTCTCGATTACCTGCAGGCCACCGGCTGCCGCCTCGTGCTCGGCATCCGCGACGTGATGGACGAGCCTGCGCTCCTCGTTCCCGAATGGGAGCGCAAAGGCGCAAAGGAGGCGCTCGCCCGCTACTACGACGAGGTCTGGGTCTATGGCCTGAAGGATGTTTATCAGCCGCTCAAAGCCCTGGACCTGCCGTCTGAGGTGGAAAAGCGGATCACGTATACGGGTTACCTGCGCCGCGACGTGCCGCCGACGCCGTCGCTGACGAAGTATCCCAAAATCACTAAGCAGCCCTTCATTCTCGTGACCACGGGCGGCGGCGGTGATGGGGACGATCTCATCGATTGGGTGATCTCGGCCTATGAGGCCGATCCAACATTGGAGCAGCCCGCACTGATCCTCTTCGGCCCGTTCATCGACCGCGATACGCGCCGCGCTTTCGTGGAGCGCATTGCCAAGCAACCGAAGCTCGATGTCATGTCCTTCGACAACAAGATCGAATGGCTCATGAAGAAGGCCGACGCCATTGTGGCCATGGGCGGCTACAACACGTTCTGCGAGGCTTTGTCCTTCGACAAGCGCACCTTGATCGTGCCGCGCACGAAGCCGCGTCTCGAGCAGTATATCCGCGCCGTCGAGGCCGAGCGGCTCGGGCTGGTCAGCATGCTCAGCGACTACGAGGAACCGCGCACACCGGAGCGGATGGCGAAGGCCCTGCGAGCCCTGTCCACGCAGCCGCGCCCATCCGAGGTGGTAATCCCCGGCATGCTGGACGGACTTGACCGGGTGCAGGAGCGGCTTAAGGCTCTGGTCGAGCCCGCCATTTCCTATGTTGCCGCCTACAATCAGGCGGCCGAGTAACGTCATCCATGCTTCCTAACTCCGCAGCCCGGCGCATCGCCGTCGTCGTGAAAGGCTACCCGCGCCTGTCAGAGACGTTCATTGCCCAAGAACTCCTGGCGCTCGAAGCCCGCGGGCTGGAGCTTGAAATCTGGTCGCTCCGCCACCCGACGGAGCGCGCCGTTCATCCGATGAACAAGAAGATCAAGGCGCGGGTGACGTATCTGCCGGAATATCTCTACGAAGAGCCGATCCGCGTGCTCAAGGGCGCATTCTGGTGCCTCGGTCAGAAGGGTTTTGGCAAAACGATCAGCGCCTTCTGGCGTGACCTGAAACGCGATTTTTCGGCCAACCGCATCCGCCGTCTGGGGCAGGCTTTCGCGATGGCGCGCGAGCTGCCGGAGGAAGTGGGGCATATCCATGTGCATTACCTCCACACGCCCGCATCCGTCGTGCGCTACACAGCACTTCTGACCGGACGCACATGGACCTTCTCGGCCCATGCGAAGGACATCTGGACGACGCCGGATTGGGAGAAGCGCGAGAAGATGCAGGAAGCCCTCTGGGGCGTCACCTGCACGGCGCACGGCGCGGAGAATCTGCAAGCGCTTTCCTCACCTGAACGCGTCTCGCTGGTCTATCACGGCCTCGATCTTTCGCGCTTTCCTACGCCGCCCGAAAACCGTTCTGTGCGCAACGGCTCGAACCCGATGGACCCTGTGCGGATCGTCTCCGTCGGACGCGCTGTGGCGAAGAAGGGCTACAGCGATCTGCTTCAGGCCCTGGCCGCCCTGCCTCAGGATCTGCACTGGCGCTTCGCCCATATCGGCGGCGGCGAGTTGCTGAGCAGCCTCAAATCCCAGGCGCAGCAGGCGGGCATTGCCGACAAGGTGATCTTCCTCGGCTCGAAAGCCCAGCCCGACATCATCGCGCTTTTGCGCGAAGCGGACATCTTCGTGCTGCCCTCCAAGAAAGCGTCATCCGGTGATCGCGACGGGTTGCCGAACGTGATCATGGAAGCGGCGAGCCAATCACTTCCCATCATCGCGACGGATTTCGCCGGCATCCCCGAATTCATCCGCGACAAGGTCGAGGGCGAGCTTGTCGCGCCCGGCGATTGGGAAGCGTTGTCGAACGCGCTCAACCTTCTCGCGCGTGATCCCGAGCAGCGGAAAGCTTTGGGCGATGCCGCCTATCTTCGCCTGCGCCACGACTTTTCCATGGATGGCGGAATCGACCTCCTGGAAAGCCGCCTGCGYACGATGACGCAAACAAACGCGAAACAGCCGGAGCCGGTGTGAGCACTCGCAAGCCCGTTGCGTTCTATGCCCCGCTGAAAAGCCCGAACCATTCCCTGCCCTCGGGCGACAGGACAATGGCGCGCCTGCTGATGAAGGCGCTCGACCGCGCAGGCTTTCCGCCATTGCTGGCAAGCGAGTTGCGGACATTGGACAAGTCTGGCGACCCTACGAATCAGGAGACCTTGAGGCAACAATCGCTGGACGAAGCCTCCCGCTTCATCGAGCATTACAAAAGCCTTCCCGAGACGAACCGCCCCTGCCTCTGGTTCACCTATCACGTCTACTACAAGGCCCCGGATTGGATCGGCCCGCACGTTAGCCAAGCGCTGAGCATTCCCTATGTCATCGCCGAGGGATCGCGGGCATCGAAGCGCGCGCAAGGCCCTTGGGCGATCAGTCATAAGGGCGCGGAAGCGGCGCTCGACCAAGCCGATGCGATCCTCATGATGACGGCGAACGATGCGCCGGCACTTGAAGCCGCGAAGTCCTCGCGTCAGGCCCTCATATCTCTGCCGCCCTTCATGGATACCGAGGAATGGCCTGAAGCCTCCAATAATTCCTCCGACGAGGTGCGCCTTCTGACCGTCGCGATGATGCGTAACGGCGACAAGCTCGCCTCCTACCGCATTCTCGCTGATGCGCTGACACAAATAGCCGATCTGCCCTGGTCGCTCGACATTGTCGGCGACGGCGAGGCGCGTGGAGAAATCGAAAGCCTCTTCGCCTCCCTCGGAAATCGCGTGCGCTGGCATGGGCAGATCGAAAGCAAGGCCGAGCTGGCGCAACTTTACGATCAGGCGGATCTCTTCGTCTGGCCCGCCGTGAACGAAGCTTATGGCATGGTGCTTCTGGAGGCGCAGTTGTTCGGCTGTCCGGTGATCGCAGGAAATTTCGGCGGTGTTGCAAGCGTCGTGAGGCATGGCGAGACTGGCGTGCTGACAACACCCGGGGACGTGGCGGCTTTCGCACGTGCGATGCGGGGTGTCTTAGGCGACCGTCAGCAGCTTCAAAGTCTTGGACGCAATGCACAACGCTTCGTGCGGGAAGAGCGCAATCTCGATGGCGCCGCCCGGCGCTTGCGCGAAACCCTCACACGCTTCACTCTCGCGGGAGGAGACAAAGCTTGCGCGTCCTGATCGTCGTCACGCATCTTCTGGGAGCGGGCCACCTCACGAGGGCCGCATCCCTTGCGCGTGCCTTCGCTCAAGCGGGACATGAGACGACGCTGGTTTCAGGCGGCGGCCCGACCAAGCCCGCCGACCTCGGCACGATCCGTTTCGTGCAGTTGCCGCCCGTGCGTATCATCGGCACCGATTTCAAGACGCTGCTGGATGCAAGCGGCTCTCCCATCGACGGAGCCTATCTGAGCGAGCGCCGCGATCTCCTGCTCCAGACGCTCCATGCGTCCCGGCCCGACATCGTCATCACCGAGCTCTACCCCTTCGGCCGCCGCGTGCTGGCGGGTGAGTTCGAGGCGCTCCTTGCGGAAGCGCGAGCCTTAAATCCTCGCCCGCTTATTCTTTGCTCCATTCGCGATATCCTCGCCTCGCCCTCGAAGGCGGAGCGCATCGCGGAAACCCATGCGCGCATTCGCGAGAGCTACGATGCGATCCTCGTTCACGGCGATCCGCAGCTCGTGCCGCTGGAGGCCACTTGGCCGGTCGATGACAGCATTCGCGATCTCATCCGCTACACGGGCTATGTGGACGAAAACCCGAACCCCATAGCAGTAGGATCGCGTGAAGGCATTCTGGTCTCTGGCGGGTCGAGCGCCGCGAGCCTGCCCCTTTATCGCGCCGCCCTCGTTGCGGCGCGGGAGATCTCCGAAAAATCCTGGCGCGTCCTGATCGGGCGAGGCGTGGCGGAAGAGGATTTCCAGGCGCTTCGTCGCGAGGCTCCTTCGCACGTCACCGTCGAGCGGGCCCGCCCCGATTTTCGGGCGCTCCTCGCACAGGCCGAAGTCTCGATCAGTCAGGCTGGATACAACACCGTCGTGGATCTCCTGAGAACGGGCGTGCAGTCGGTGCTCGTACCGTTCGAGGCTGGCCATGAGACCGAGCAGCGTTTACGAGCCGAGCAGCTGAAGGCCTTAGGGCTCGCCGCGATCGTCTCCGAGGACGAGCTTTCGCCCTCCAAACTCGTCGAGGCTATACGCGAAGCTGTATCGCGCCACCCATCCGAGCCTGCATCCTTCGCTCTCAATGGCGCTCGACAGAGCGTCGCCATCGCTGAGAGCCTTTTGCACGCTGCCCCCGCACTGCACCAGAGTTTCGATTGGTCTCCTCTCGATCAGGCGCTTAGCCGCGCCCGGTCAAGGGGATATCCTGTCCAGCTCTGGTGGCGGGACGACGATGCGGTTGCCGATACCCCTGCCCTCGACCGCCTGCTCTCCCTCAGCCGTCGTGCGGATGCAGGCATCGCCCTAGCGGTCATTCCAGAAAAAATCGAAGCCTCGCTGGCGGAGCGCCTGCAAGCCGAGGAACAGGCTTTCGGCCTCGTGCATGGCTGGTCCCATGCGAACCATGCGCCGGCTGGAGAAAAGAAGGCGGAGTTCGGAGCGCATCGGCCTGTCGAGATCATGGCGAGGGAAGCGGAGCAAGCCTTTCGGCATGCGCGGGAACGGCTAGGCGACAAGCTGCTGCCAATCTTCGTGCCGCCCTGGAACAGAGTTGCGACACATCTCCTCCCGGAGTTGGTCCGCGCCGGGTTCCAAGGTCTCTCCACGTTCACGAACCGCAAAACCGCTTATCCCACTGAGGGCCTCCTTCAGGTCAATAGTCATGTGGACCCCATCGACTGGCACGGCACGCGCAGCCTTCTCGACCCAGCCCTGATCATCGCGAGCTTGGCCGGGTCCATCGAGCGGCGAGCCGCAGGAAATGCCGACCCGGAGGAACCGATCGGCTTCCTCACACATCATCTGGTGCACGACGATGTCATCTGGGCGTTTTGCGAGGCCCTGATGCTGCGCCTCGCCGCGCAGGCGATTCCCGTTCTACGGCCCGATATCGTGTTTTCAGGTGGAAACAGGATCACAGCCGTGGCTTGATGCGTTATGACTTTGTATACRGAGGAGTTTATGGAAGCGCCGCTCCTGTCGATCCGTCAGCTGACGGTCGATTTCCATACCGACACCGGAGACTTCCGGGCGGTCGATGGCCTGTCATTCGATATCCCGAAAGGCAGGACGGTGGCGCTGGTGGGCGAGTCCGGCTCCGGCAAGTCGGTAACCGCCCAGGCCATCCTCCAAATCCTGTCCAAGAAGGCCAAGATCACTGGCGGCTCGATCCACTTCAACGACCCTTTGCGTGACGAGGCCATCGACATCGCTGCGCTCAAGCCCGAAAGCGATGCCATGCACGCCCTGCGCGGCGGGCGCATCGCCATGATCTTCCAGGAGCCGATGACCTCGCTGTCGCCGCTCCACACCATCGGCGATCAGATTTCCGAGGCGCTGCTCATCCATGCCGACGTGGACAAGGCCACGGCCCGCCAACGCACCATGGAGGTGCTGGCCCGCGTCGGCTTCCCCGATCCCAAGCGGGCGCTTCGCACCTATCCCTTCGAGCTGTCCGGCGGTCTGCGCCAGCGCGCGATGATCGCCATGGCGTTGATCACCCGCCCTGCCCTGCTGATCGCCGACGAGCCGACGACGGCGCTCGACGTGACGACACAGGCGCAGATCCTCGACCTGATCAAGGAATTGCAGGCCGAGACCGGCATGTCGGTTCTTCTCATCACGCACGATCTCGGCGTTGTCGCGAACGTCGCCGACGACGTGGTAGTGATGTATCGCGGACGGGTGATGGAATCCGGCCCTCGGGAGTCGATCTTCCGCAATGCGCAGCATGATTATCTCAAGGCTCTCATGCGTGCCGTTCCGCGTTTCGCCATGGCCGAGGGCGAACGGCTCACGCCGATCCGCGAGGTGACGAGCGCGGAGCTTGCAAGGGTCCATGCGCCCGACCGGCTCCAGCCTAAAGGCCCCATCCTCAAGGTCGAGGGCCTGACTAAATGCTTCACGCTCCGCTCCGGCTGGTTCTCCTCCGGCAAGAGCCGCATCGTCCACGCGGTAAACGAGGTCGATCTCGCCCTGCCTGCCGGCACGACGCTGGGCCTCGTGGGCGAGTCCGGATGCGGAAAGACCACCGTGTCGAAGATGATCATGCGCGCGCTCCAGCCCAATGCCGGACGCGTGCTGTTCGATGACGGCACCGGGCCGAAGGATGTGCATCAGCTCGAAGGCGAGGAGCTGACGAATTACCGCCGTTCCGTGCAGTTCATCTTTCAGGACCCGTTCTCGTCGCTCAATCCGCGCATGACGGTCTACGAGTTGCTGACCGAGCCGCTGCGCATTCACGACATCGGGACACCCGACGCGCGCTATCATCGCGTCAAGCAGCTGCTCGATCTGGTCGGCCTCGATCAGCGTGCCTTGCGCCGCTATCCGCATTCCTTCTCCGGCGGCCAGAGGCAGCGCCTCGGCATCGCCCGCGCGCTGGCGCTCGAACCGCGCGTGCTGATCTGCGATGAGCCGGTTTCGGCGCTCGACGTGTCGGTGCAGGCGCAGGTGCTGAACCTGCTCAAAGACCTGCAATCGGCTCTCGGCCTGTCCTATCTCTTCGTCTCGCACAATCTCGCGGTCGTGGATTACATCGCCGATACCATCGCCGTGATGTGCCGGGGCTATATCGTCGAGGAAGCGCCGAAATCCTCCCTCTTCCGCAATCCGGTCCATCCCTATACGCAGGCGCTTCTCGCCGCCGTGCCGGACCCAGATATCGACCGCCCGCTCGATTTCGCGAAGCTGCGGGCGGACCGTTTCTCGAACCCATCGGAATGGCCCGAGCCCTTCCGCATTCCGGAAGGCGAGTTTGGCGTCATGAAGGAAATCGAGCCGGGCCATAAAATTCGCCTGGGGCGCCTGACCGCACAGGAGGCTGCGTGATGCTGCACTCATTGAGGACGAGGTCTTTCGTCATTGCCACCCTGGCAAGCCTGCTTCCCCTGCCGCTTCTCGCACAGACGATGCAGGAAACGCCCTTCTTCGAGAAGGCGGAGAAGAAGCTGCCTCCGGTGGCCGAGCGGGTCCCCTCGACGCCGCTTGTGGTGAACACCAATGGGAAACCCGGCGGGGATATCGTGACTCTCGTGCCTCGCGCCCGCGACATCCGCTACATCTCGACCTTCGCCTATACGCGCCTCGTGGGCTACGACCGCAATCTCCAGCTTCAGCCTGACCTGCTGGAAAAGTTCGACAGCCAGGACGACCGGGTCTTCACCTTCACCCTGCGAGAAGGCCATCGCTGGTCGGACGGCACTCCCTTCACGGCGGAGGATTTCCGTTACTACTGGGAGGACGTGGCGAAGAACAAGGATCTCGCACCCGCTGGCCCGCCGGAATTCATGCTGGTGGACGGGGAGCCTCCGCGCTTCGAGGTCATCGACGAGCGCAATGTGCGCTTCACCTGGGATAAGCCCAATCCGCGTTTCCTGCCGCAGCTGGCAGGAGCGCTCGATCCAGCGATTTACAGGGCTTCGAAATACCTCAAGCAGTTCCACGCGAAATACGCCGACAAGGCGGCCCTCGACGAGAAGGCGAAGCAGCAGAAGCTGAAATCCTGGTCAGCACTTCACAACCGCCTGGACGACATGAAGGAGCAGACCAATCCCGATCTGCCCACTCTCATGCCCTGGCGCATCACCAATGCCGCGCCCGCCAACCGCTTCGTGTTCGAGCGTAACCCCTATTACCACCGCATCGACAACCACGGGCACCAGCTTCCTTATGTCGATCGCATCATCATGGATGTTTCGGCCCCCGGCCTTTTCGCCGCCAAGGCCAATGCGGGCGAGACGGATCTTCTGTTCCGCGGCCTTTCCATGAGCGACACTCCGGTGCTCAAGGAAGGCGAGAAGGTCCACGGCTACAAGACCCTGCTCTGGCCCTATGCCCGGGGCACAGAGCTAGCGCTTTACCCCAACCTCAATGCCGTCGATCCGGTCTGGCGTGAGCTCAACCGCGATGTCCGCTTCCGCCGTGCCTTGTCGCTCGGCATCGACCGCAACACCCTGAACAACGCCCTGCTCTTCGGCCTCGGCACAGAGGGCAACAACACGGTGGTCTCGGAGAGCCCGCTGTTCACGCCGGAATTGCGCACCCTCAACGCCACTTACGATCCGGCCGAGGCCTCACGCCTGCTTGACGAGATTGGCCTGACCAAGCGCAACGGCGCGGGCATCCGCCTGCTGCCCGATGGGCGCGAGCTGGAGATCATCGTCGAGACGGACGGTGAGAGCAGCCTCGTGGTGGATGGCTTGACGCTCATCGGCGAGTTCTGGCGCGAGATCGGCGTGCGGCTCTTCGTGAAACCGCAGGACCGCACCGTGCTGCGCAACCGCGCCTTCGCAGGCCTGACCATCATGGTAGCGGCGCCGGGCTTCGACAATGCCATCCCCACCGCCATCATGCCGCCGACCGAATTCGCGCCCATGCGCCAGGATAATTACGCCTGGCCGAAATGGGGGCAGTATGTCGAGACCAAGGGCATGAACGGCGATCCCATCGATATGCCGGAGGCTAAGCGCCTCGCGGATCTCTATTCCACTTGGATGTCCACGAGCGACAAGAAGGTGCAGGAGCAGGTCTGGCGCGACATGCTGCGCAACCACGCCGAGAACCAATGGATCATCGGCACGGTGGCAGGCGCGCTCCAACCCATCGTCACGCGCAACGGCCTCCAGGGCTTGCCTGCGAAAGCGCTCTATTCCTGGGAGCCGACTTCGATGCTCGGCATCTACCGGGTCGATGAGCTGAACTGGAACAAAGCCCCCGGCAAAGAGGCCCGCAGATGATCCGTTTCTTGTTGCGTCGCCTCGTCACCATGGCGGTGACCCTGCTGATCATCTCAGCCCTCATCTTTTTCATCATCAAGTTGCCGCCGGGCGACTTCCTGTCGAACCTGATCTTCGAGCTGCGCGCGCAGGGCGACAGCGCCGCCATCGCGAAGGCGGAATTCCTCATGCGCCAATACGGGCTCGACCGCCCGGCCTGGGAGCAGTACCTCATCTGGCTCGGCGCGATGCCCGGCCCCAACGGCTTCTCAGGTCTTCTGCAGGGCGATTGGGGCTGGTCCTTCGAGTTCGACAAGCCGGTCATCGAGGTGGTGGGCGATGCGCTCTGGCTGACGCTTCTCGTGAACCTCGCTGTGGTGATCTTCATCCATGTGGTCTCGATCCCCATCGCGATCTATTCGGCCACGCGGCAATATTCCATCGGCGATTATGCGGCGACCTTCCTCGGCTATATCGGGCTTGCGACCCCGAGCTTCCTGCTCGGCCTGATCATGCTCTATTACATGAACCGCTGGTTCGGGGTTTCGATCGGCGGCCTCTACGACGCGCAATACGCGGGCGAGCCCTGGAACTGGGACAAGATCAGATCCTTGCTCTCCCACCTCATCGTGCCCACCATCGTCATCGGTCTCGCTGGCACCGCCTCGATGATCCGGCGCATGCGCGCGAACCTGCTCGATGAACTGGGCAAGCAATATTACGTGACCGCGAAAGCCAAGGGCCTGGAGCCGACGAAGGCGCTGCTGAAATATCCCTTCCGCATGTCGCTCAACCCGTTCATCGCCGATATCGGCAATCTCCTGCCGCATCTGGTCTCGGGCTCGGTGCTCGTGTCCCTGGTGCTGAGCCTGCCCACGGTCGGCCCGATCCTGCTGGGCGCACTGAAGAGCCAGGACCAATATCTCGCCGGCTTCATTCTCATGTTCGTGGCGATGCTGACCGTCGTCGGCATGTTGGTCTCGGATATCCTTCTGGCATGGCTCGATCCCCGCATTCGCCTGGGAGGCGCACGATGAACACGCTTCCCCCGCTCAAGCAGCATTATGTGGACCCATTGCCCTTCGACCCCGGCGCGATGGAGCCTCTCGGCACCGAGAACGAGGACTTCTACCGCGCCTCGTCCTGGCAGCTCATGTGGTGGAAGTTCCGCCGCCACAAGGTGGCGCTGGCCGCCGCCATCATCCTGCTGTTCTTCTATCTGATGGTTCCCTTCGTCGAGATCATCGCGCCCTACAACCAGACCAAGCGCCATGGCGACTTCCTCTATGCGCCGCCACAGGGCATCCATCTCATGCACGAGGGTCGCTTCGTCGGCCCCTTCGTGTATCCCTACCAATTCACTTTCGACCTGGAGACGTTCCGGCGCGTCTATACGGTCGATACATCCCAGCCGCAGCCGATCCGCTTCTTCTGCCGCGGCGATGCCTACGAGTTCTGGGGCCTCGTCAACTCGGACGTCCATCTCTTCTGCCCGCCTGAGAACGGCACGATGTTCATTCTCGGCACGGACCGCCTGGGACGCGACCTCTTCTCGCGCATCATCTACGGCGCTCGGATTTCGCTGACCATCGGCATCATCGGCATCGCGGTGTCGTTCACGCTGGGACTCTTCTTCGGCGGCCTTGCGGGCTATCTCGGTGGATGGGTGGACCACGTGATCCAGCGCGTCATCGAGATCCTGAGATCCATTCCGGAACTGCCCCTGTGGCTCGCCCTGTCGGCGGCGCTGCCGGCCAACTGGAGCCCGATCCTCATCTTCTTCGGGATCACGATCATCCTCGGTCTGCTCGACTGGCCGGGCCTTGCCCGTGCTGTGCGATCGAAGTTGTTGTCGCTGCGCGAAGAGGATTACGTGAAGGCGGCGGAGCTGATGGGCGCATCGAAGCAGCGCATCATCGCGCGCCACCTGATCCCGAACTTCATGAGCCACCTCATCGCATCCGCGACGCTCTCGATTCCCTCCATGATCCTCGGTGAAACCGCCCTCTCCTTCCTCGGATTGGGATTGCGCCCGCCAGTCACCAGCTGGGGCGTGCTGCTTAACGAAGCGCAAAACCTAGCGGCCGTGCAGCTGCATCCGTGGCTGCTCTTCCCCATGGTGCCGGTGATCATCGTGGTCCTCGCCTTCAACTTCATGGGCGACGGATTGCGCGACGCAGCCGATCCTTATCATTGACGGAGGTTGATATGAGCCGCACAAAACTTGCGACCAAGGATGCTCTGGCGACCGTTCCGGTGAAGAATCTCACCCGAGCCAAAACCTTCTACGAGCAGACGCTCGGCCTCGAACCTGTCGAAGGTGAAGAGATGGGCGTCCAAGCCTATCGCGCAGGCTCCTCAACCATCCTTGTTTATGAATCCACCTTCGCGGGCACTAACCAAGCCACCGCTGTCACATGGCCCGTGGGCGACGACCTCGATGCTATTGTCGCCGACCTCAAGGCGAAGGGCGTCACCTTCGAGCATTACGACATGCCCGGCACAACTCTCGAAGGCGACATCCACGTCTCCGGCCGCATGCGGGTGACATGGTTCAAGGACCCCGACGGCAACATCATCAATGTCGGGAATTATTGAGCCTTTCCACCGACCAGAGCACGTAACAAAAAAGGCGCCCTTTCGGGCGCCTTCTTCATTCTTGTGCTGTCTGCATCAGCGACGGCGGGGGCCCTTATCGAGCCATGCCACCTGGGCGCCATCACCGCGGCGTCCCTCTGAACGCTGCGCGGGCTTGCCCTGTGCTGCGCGCTGGCCCTGTGCCGGACGCTGTCCTTGCGCGGGCTTCTGGCCCTGCGCGGGACGCTGCTGCTGACCGGCAGCCTGTCCGTTGCCCTGCTGTTGACCGCCGGGCTTGCCGCCACGGCTGCGACGGCGCTTGGGACCCTTGTCGGCATTGGGATCGGCACTGCGCGACTGGCCGTGACCCTGATGGCCGCGGGCATGCGGCGCGGGACGACCGCGTTGCGGCTCGCGCCGCTCGCTTTCGACCACCGCAGACGCAGCGGGCAGACCTTCCGGCAGAGGCATGACCGGCACCTTCAGGCGCGTCAGCTTCTCGATATCCTTCAGGTACGCCTTCTCCTCGTCGTTGCAGAACGAGATCGCGAGGCCCGTCGCACCGGCGCGGGCCGTGCGGCCGATGCGGTGCACGTAGGATTCCGGCACGTTCGGCAGGTCGTAGTTGATGACGTGAGACACGCCCTCGACGTCGATGCCGCGCGCGGCGATGTCGGTGGCAACCAGCACGCGGCACGAACCGTCACGGAAACCGGCGAGCGCACGCTCGCGCTGCGGCTGCGACTTGTTGCCGTGAATGGCGGCACCCACGATGCCGGCCTTGTCGAGGCCGCGCACGACCTTGTCCGCGCCGTGCTTGGTGCGGGTGAAGACGAGCACGCGGTCGATGGACGGATCGCGCAGGAGCGTCTCGAGCAGAACCTGCTTGCGGCCCGTCTGCACGAACATGACGCTCTGCTCCACGCGCTCGGCGGTGGTGGCGACAGGGGTCACCGCCACATGGGCCGGGTTGCGCAGGAATGATTCAGCCAGCGACGAGATCGTCTTCGGCATGGTGGCCGAGAAGAACAGGCTCTGGCGCTCCTTCGGCAGCATGGTCACGATGCGCTTCAACGCATGGATGAAGCCGAGATCGAGCATCTGGTCGGCCTCGTCGAGGACGAGGATCTCGATGTCCCGCAGGTTGAGCGCCCTGCGGTCCACGAGGTCGAGCAGGCGGCCGGGCGTGGCGACGAGCACGTCGACGCCCTGAGCGATTGCCTTCTCCTGGCGGGAGATGGTGACGCCGCCGAACACCACTTCGGTGGAGAGGCGCAGGTTGCGGCCATAGACGCGGAAGCTGTCGGCGATCTGGCCGGCGAGCTCACGGGTCGGGCTGAGCACGAGTACGCGCGGGCTCTTGGGCTTGCGCGTCTTCGGGTTCGCATCGAGGCGGTGAAGGATCGGCAGCGCGAAGGCCGCCGTCTTGCCGGTGCCCGTCTGCGCAATGCCGCACACGTCGCGGCCTTCCATGGCATAGGGAATGGTCTGGGCCTGGATCGGCGTGGGCTTCTCATAGCCCTCAGCAGACAAGGCCTTCAGGATCGGCTGGGCCAATCCGAAATCGGTAAAGAGTGTCAAAGTGGTATCGTCTTTCGAACGGATGCGGTGAGCCGCTAAGCAGGTTCGGCTGAAAAGCTAGGACGCTTCATGGCTCTGGGCGACAACCCGCGTGATGGGGCCGTCGTGCGATGCAAGCGATTGAAGAAGGGGACCGGGGTTTTCACCTGGGAGGCAAATATCCGTCACGCAGTCCCGCTCAAGCGGCTCGTTCAACGAGCGCTGACGCCGTGCTGTTCATATGAGGGCTAAAGGCCTATCCGTCAACCTCGGGGCGTGACATAAAGATACAAACGTCAGCAGAACCTATTCAATGTCCTCCCCTGATCGCATGCCCTGGGCTTTCGTCTCAGCTCTCTCGCTGAATGTCTTGATCTCCTACGGCACGATCTTCTACGCCTTCGCCCTGTTCGTCGAACCGATGGGCCAGGAGCTTGGCTGGGGCAAGTCGGAGTTGATGGCGGCCTATTCCCTGGCCCTGGGAACCTCTGCCTTCTGTGCCGTGCCAATCGGGCGGCTCATCGACCTTGGCTATGGCCGCGCGGTGATGACAGGCGGGTCTCTGCTTGCCGGACTCCTTCTGATGCTCTGGTCATGGGTCGCGAGCTATGCCGCCTTCGTCCTGATCTGGATCGGCATGGGCGTCACCATGAGCACAGTGTTCTACGAGCCTGGCTTCGCGGTCCTGACCCGCAGGCTTGGCTTCATGGCGCGCCGGGGTATCACCTTCATGACCCTAGTGGGAGGCTTCGCCAGTACGGTCTTTATTCCTCTCACTCATCTTCTCATCGAGCAAATGGGATGGAGGAGTGCCCTCCTCGTTCTCGCTGGTTTCAACATTTTCGTTTGCGCAGCCCTGCATGCGATCACGATCCCCAGCGCCCCGCCCAAGAAACCGCTTCATGCGGAAACGGGACCCAGTCAGCCTCCTCCGGCAAATGCACGTCGCGTTCTCCGGAGAGCCTCCTTCTGGTTCTTCGTCGCCTCCTCGGTTCTGCAAGGAGTCATTGCCGCAGGGCTGCCGATCCACCTGATCCCGCTCCTCATCGAGAGGGGATTCAGCCTGGAGATGGCGGTCGTCGCCTTCTCGATCATCGGCCCTGCGCAGGTCGTAGGGCGGCTCGCCATGGCCGCAGGGGAGCGCGCCTTCGGCATGAAGGGTCTTGGCATCATGGTGCTCACCCTAGGGCTCCTCGCGTTCGCGGCCCTGCCCCTCACGCCCACAGGGTCCTGGCTGATCGCCATCTTTGCCGTGCTGTTCGGTGCCTCGAATGGCATGATGACCATCGTCCGCGCCCTACTTCCATCTGAGCTGTTCGGGCGAGAAGGCTACGGCACGGTCCAAGGCATGATCGCCATGCCGGTCCGCCTTACCACGGCCACGGCCCCGTTTCTGTTCGGCGCCCTCTGGGCTTGGTCGGGCAGTTACGGTTCGGTCATGATCATGTGCTTAGGCATGTCCTTCTGCTCCCTGGGATTCTTCGTAGCCGTGCTAGTGTTTCAAAAGGATCGTGAAAATCCTGAAAATTCGCTTGCGTTAGACGGCTAAAGAACTCATTTGCTGGGCTACAGAATTGCTTGGGTTTTTGAAGAAAGACGCGTTCCGTGACGGCAGTAACTGATCTTCTCATCGTTGGCGGCGGCATCAATGGCGCGGGCATCGCGCGCGATGCGGTGGGCCGGGGCCTGTCCGTGGTGCTGTGCGAGCAGGGTGATCTGGCGGGCTATACCTCCTCCGCATCGACGAAGCTGATCCATGGCGGCCTGCGCTACCTGGAATATTACGAGTTCCGCCTCGTCCGCGAGGCCCTGTTCGAGCGCGAGCGCCTGCTCAATTCGGCACCCCACATCATCTGGCCGCTGCGCTTCATCCTGCCCCACGAGAAGGGTATCCGGCCGGCTTGGTTCGTGCGCCTCGGCCTGTTCCTCTACGACCACCTCGCCCCGCGCAAAAAGCTGCCGGGCACGGAAGGCATCAAGCTCACCCGCCATCCCGCCGGACAGGCCCTTAAGCCCGGTTTCGACACGGCCTTCGTCTATTCCGATTGCTGGGTCGAGGACAGCCGCATGGTCGCGCTGAACGCCATCGACGCCTTCGAGAAGGGCGCGGATATCCGCGTGCGCACCAAGCTCACCTCCGCCCGCCGCGAGGGCGATATCTGGGTGGCGACGCTGCAGAACACCGAGACTGGCCAGACTCAGGAAGTCAGCGCCAAGGTGATCGTCAACGCGGGCGGTCCCTTCGTCGCCGACGTGCTCAATGCCAAGCTCGGCCTCAACACCAAGAAGAACGTGCGCCTCGTGAAGGGCAGCCACATCGTGGTGCCGAAGCTCTTCGATACGAAGGAAGCCTTCATCCTGCAGAACACGGACAAGCGCATCGTGTTCGCGATTCCCTATCAGGAGAAGTTCACCCTCATCGGCACCACGGATATCCCCGTGGAATCCGTGCCCGACAAGAAGGTCGAGATCAGCGCGGACGAGGTGCAGTATCTCTGCAATGTGGTGAACCACTTCTTCAAGAAGCAGGTCACGCCCACCGACGTGGTGTGGACCTATTCCGGCGTGCGCCCGCTCTTCGACGACGGTTCCTCCAACGCCTCCGCCGTGACCCGCGATTACGTGTTCGACATGGATGCGCCTGAAGGCAAGGCGCCGGTGCTGTCGATCTTCGGCGGCAAGATCACGACCTTCCGCAAGCTTGCCGAGCATGCGCTCGATGAGCTGAAGGCCATCTTCCCGAACATGAAGCCGTCATGGACTGAAAACGCGAAAATGCCGGGCGGCGACATGCCGGATGCGGATTTCGACCGCTTCTTCGCAACCGTGCGCGAGCGCTGGCCCTTCCTACCGGAGCAGGTGGCCCATCGCCTCGCCCGCGCCTACGGTACGCGTATCGAGGAGTTGCTCGGCTCGGCGAAATCCATGGCCGATCTCGGCGAGGATTTCGGTGCGGGCCTGACGGGCGCGGAAGTCGATTACCTGATGCGCCGCGAATGGGCGCGCAGCGCCGAGGACATCCTCTGGCGCCGGTCGAAGCTCGGCCTGCATGTGCCGGTTGACGCTCCGGCCAAGATCGACGCCTATATTGCCAAGCGCAGAGCGGATTCCATCGCCGCGCAATAAGAACGTTTCAAGGGAAAGATCATGGCTCAGTATGTCGGCGCTATCGACCAGGGCACGACCAGTTCGCGCTTCATCGTGTTCGACCGCGCCGGCAGTATCGTCTCCGTCGGCCAGAAGGAGCACGAGCAGATCTATCCCAAGCCCGGCCATGTGGAACACGATCCCCTCGAGATCTGGCGCAACACGCAGGCCGTTATTCTGGAGGCCTTGGACAAGAAGGGCCTCAAGCCTCAGGATCTCGCCGCCATCGGCATCACCAACCAGCGCGAGACCACGCTGATCTGGGACAAGCGCACGGGCAAGCCGCTCCACAACGCGTTGGTCTGGCAGGACACCCGTGTCGATTCCATCGTCGAGGAATTCGCGGCTGACGGCGGCTATGACCGCCTGCGGGCCAAGACCGGCCTGCCGCTGGCGAGTTACTTCTCCGGCCTCAAGCTGCGGTGGCTGCTCGACAACGTGCCCGGCGCGCGGGAGAAGGCTGAAGCCGGCGACGTGCTGTTCGGGAATATCGATACCTGGCTCGTCTGGAACCTGACCGGCAGCACCGACAATGGCTGCCACATCACCGATGTGACCAATGCCAGCCGCACGCAGCTGATGAACCTGAAGACCCTGGACTGGGATGAGGAGATCCTCGCACTCTTCGACATTCCCCGCGCCTGCCTGCCGAAGATCCTCTCGTCGAGCGAGGTCTATGGGGTTGCCACCGACAATCTGGCCGGCGTGCCGATTGCCGGCATCCTCGGTGACCAGCAGGCGGCCCTCGTGGGTCAGGCCTGCTTCCAGCCCGGCGAGGCCAAGAACACCTACGGCACCGGCTGCTTCATGCTCATGAACACCGGCGAGACGCCCTACCCGTCCAAATGCGGCCTGCTGACGACTTTGGGCTACAAGTTCGGCAACGAGAAGCCCGTCTATGCCCTGGAGGGCTCCATCGCGATTGCGGGCGCCCTGGTGCAATGGCTGCGCGACAATCTCGGGATCATCCAGGCGAGCGCCGATATCGAGCCGCTCGCCCGCAGCGTCGAGGACAATGGCGGCGTGACCATCGTACCGGCCTTCTCAGGCCTCTACGCCCCGCATTGGAACTCCCACGCCCGCGGCCTGATCGGCGGCCTGACGCGCTATGCCAACAAGGCCCATATCGCCCGCGCCGCCCTGGAAGCGACCGCCTTCCAGACCCGCGAGGTGCTGGAGGCCATGGTCAAGGACACCAGCATCGCGGTCAAAGACCTGCGCACCGACGGCGGCATGGTCGTGAACGAGCTGCTGATGCAGTTCCAGGCCGATATTCTCGATGTGCCGGTGGTGCGCCCCAAGGTGATCGAGACGACGGCTCTCGGCGCCGCCTATGCTGCCGGTCTTGCCGTCGGCTTCTGGACCGGCAAGGAGGAGCTCGCTCGCAACTGGGCCATCGACAAGCGTTGGACTCCATCCATGGAAGCCTCGCGCCGCTCACAGCTCAACGCGGAATGGGACAAGGCCGTCGCCCGCTCCCTCGACTGGGCTCCTTAAAAAGAAAGGGCAGCTTGGCAGGCCGCCCTTCTCGCTMAAGTGCCCAGTGCGCTCCTGATCTTGGCGGCGTGGTCCGCCAGGATGTCGTTGGCTTCCATCTGCCCGGTCTGGGGTTTGAGTGCCACGCCCTCGAAGCGGGGAATGATGTGGACATGCAGGTGGAACACGACCTGCCCGCCCGCGCTCTCGTTGAATTGCTGGATGGTCACGCCATCGGCCGCAAACGCCTGCTTGACCCCGCGCGCCACGATCTGGACCGCCTTGGCGAGTTCGGCGACGTCCTCGGGCTTCGCATCGAGAATGTTGCGGGCCTTGGTCTTCGGGATCACCAGCACGTGGCCCTCGCCTCGGGGCATGATGTCCATGAAGCCCAGGACCTGATCGGTCTCATAGATCTTGTGACAGGGAAGCTCCCCCTTGAGGATCTTCGCGAACACGTTGTTGTCGTCGTAGGTCATCCTGCCCTCTCATCCAACCATGGGGTCCGATGCTCATACACTGAGATCGGGCGTTGATCATCTCCCTTGCGTGTCCGGCGTTTGGCGCGTCGATGGCGATGCAAGGCTTGCAAAGTGCCAAGCGAGAGGAACGAGCCCGAGACAATTCATAGGCGAGTCAAAACGACACCATCGAGCCGGCACGGACCAGAGCTGAGAATATTGTTCGTATCCGAATGATGAATTGAGAGATGCTTGCTTGCGTGGGATGCTTGAAGTCGCAAGCGAGAGACTCAGCCTCTTTTCAATAAGCATCGGCCGCGCAGCCGATCTTCTTAAATATTTCATGCCCTTTGCTTGAATATTTGGCAATGCAGCAAAATATCCCGAGATGCGCATAAACAAAAAGTCGCCACATTTATTTGGGTGCGACAAGAAAGCCGCACCGGTATTTCATAGGTGCAGACTTTATTCTTCAAACTTTTTGCAAAGGTTGTCCCTTCCGCATCGGAACCATCGAATTTGAGAGCGGTTGTTCAACCACGAACACATTCGTTAAG
>NZ_JBFUMH010000072.1:0-24442 GCF_054049475.1 Microvirga sp. P5_D2
ATGCTGGTGTGAGCCAGCCCCTCTCAAGCTAGGGTGTAAGGACGAGCCAGGGAAGAGAGTTCGGCACCATTCCTGCAAACATTGGCTCATTGGCTCTGATCGAGTGGACAGATCCTGACGGTTAGGCCGCCATTGCCGGCGCAAGAAGCCATTTCACTTGGGCGCCAGTGTTCTCCATCCGGCCACACGAGCTCCTCCGGTTCTGTCGCAAGTTATGGCTGAGGACAGAAAAATGCCCGAGCAGTTTGTCGCTGCTTTTGTCGCTGCTTATGCGACGAGCCGCTCGAACTGATCAGCGAGTGATAATTGCCGACTACAGGCATACTTCGCCTGTCCATTGCGCATCATGTGAACCATCTCTATGCCGCCAAGGAATATGCGGGCGCTATTCACCGACTTGAACCCAAGCATGGAACGAACCTGCCTTTTGACAGCACGATGATCCTGCTCAATGCGATTATTGAGATATTGGCTCTGCCGGATCCTGATTGGTTTCAGCTTTCGCCGAGGCGTCTCCCGTAGTCGGGTTGCCGTGTCACAGTACAAGATGGCTTCCCAGTTCGTCTGGCTACCATCGATCACGATCCGCTCGGGCCGGCCATGCCGCTTGAGTGCCTTACGCAGGAACCGTTTGACAGCAGTCAGGTTACGCCGCTCGCTGAACCAGAATTCGACGGTGTCGCCGTTGCTGTCGATCGCACGGTGGAGATAGCGCCACTGACCACGCACCTTGATGTAAGTTTCGTCGACATACCACTTAACAGTGACTCTTCGCTTACGCCGATTAAACCGCTGCAGCAACTCGGGAGAAGCGCACGACCCAGCGATGCACCGTCGCATGGTCGACGGAGATGCCGCGCTCCGCCATTATCTCTTCCAGGTTCCGCAGGCTCAGACTGTAAGCGAGATACCACCGTACGCAGAGCAGGATCACCGAATGATCGAAATGGCGGCCTTTGAACATCATGTACCTCCAGAGCGAGCCGGAGGCATAGATCGAACTGCGTTACCGATAGGTTTGCGACACATTCTATATCGGCTGTATGCATGCTTCAGGGTTCAGCCCAAATTCAGTAGGACGTTCATGCCAGTACGGCACGTTGGGTATATACATCTCCCAAGCTTTCGATCCTATGACCGAAGTATTTATCGGTAGGTCAACTAAGAATATCGACAGCGGTCCGGGCAAGCGCCAGAGTCCCGAGTGCGATTGAACGCTCATCTGGTTGATAGTCTGGATTGTGCACTTTGTCGGTCCTGCCCGGTTGCGATGAGCCGACCAGAAGCCGGAAGGAAGGGACCATTTTAGCTATGAGCGCAAAATCTTCCCCACCCATGCTTGGCTCATAGTCGATAGCCACATCTCCTATCTGTGCCCGGATAGCCTCAACCGTACGTTTGAGCATTCCTTCGTCATTCAGGATAGGAGGCGTTCCACGGGTGTACTGGAGCTCGCAGTTAACACGCATGCTTCGAGAGACACCTTCGCAAATGCGACGAATGCCGTCCTCGGCTGAATCCCGGGCCTGAGGCTGCCTACTGCGAACCGTACCTTTAAGCTCGCACAGCTCTGGGATCACATTCCTTGCTTGGCCAGCGTGAATAGAACCAATCGTAACCACACATGAATCGAGCGCCCGTACATCGCGTGACACAATCGTCTGTAATTGATTGATGATTTGGGCTGCTGCCACAATCGGGTCGACGGCGGCGTATGGGCGGGCGGCGTGCCCGGCCTTCCCCCTAACGATTATATCAAACGAGTCCACCGATGAGTTGGCGAAACCGTGTACGATTCCAAATTCGCCAACGGGGATTTCAGGACGGTTATGGAGGCTGAGCGCCATGTCAACTCCTCCCATAATACCATCTGCGATCATTTCTGCGGCCCCGCCAATCGCCTCCTCTGCAGGTTGAAATACAAGGCGGACATTGCCAGCAAGTCGGTCTTCCAACTGTTTCAGAACAGCGCCGACACCAAGTACGGTTGCGGTATGAATGTCATGGCCGCAGGCGTGCATGCGGTTTGGGATCTTACTCGCGTATGGTAGGCCTGTTTCCTCGTGTATCGGAAGCGCATCCATATCTGCGCGAATGAGTAGTGTCGGTCCGGGCCTTGCACCGCGAACATACCCCACCACACCCGTACGGCCGACGCCAGTCTTATGGTCTATCCCCAACTCAGCAAGCACTCTAGCAACAACTGAGGCCGTTCTGACTTCTTCGAAAGCAATCTCAGGATATTGGTGAAGGTCGCGGCGGATCTCGATAAACATCTTCTCATTTGCGGCGACCGTATCCGCAATGACTGACCTGATATCGTTACGAGTTTCAATGCCGTCCATCTTCTCTTTCCCTGGGCTTTGTGTTTCAACGGATCTAAGACGATTTTTTAGCTGGGTCTCGATGTGTAAGCAGCGGATTGTGTAGAATGCATTCCTGATGTTGCTGCGCGCGTCTTCAACCACAATTCACTTTAAGCGTTCAAAGACGGCAAAAGCCGGCGTGGCTCCTATCATCACAATGAATACCCGGATGACATGGTGCGCGGCCACAAAGGCAACCTCGATGCCGAGGGAAAGAGCAATTAGACTCATCTCGGCTAGACCACCCGGCGAGTAAGCCAGCAGCAACGGCACTTGGTCATAGGATGACATGTGGCTTACCCCGGCGGCGAAGATTCCTGTGCACCCAAGAAGGATCACCGTCGAGCCTGTTGACAGTATGAGGATGCGAACAATCTCCCGCGGAGCTGTCGTGACAAACCTGCAGCCGATGGTAGTCCCCAGGACGAGTTGTGCAACGTTCACAATCTCGATGGCTGGCGCAAACCGTGTCCAGCCGAGAGCGTGTACCGTCGCACTGAACAGCATGGGCCCAAGAAGGAGTCGAGCCGGAAGGCACAGGATATGGCCTAGCAGGGCTCCGGCCACAGCTGTGGCGAGAAGCCATAGCTCATCGCGCCAGGGTGTTTCAAAGATCGACAACCCGAACTGGAGTCTGGATCCCAGGGAGGTTCCGCTGATTAGCCGCACCAGGAAAGGCAGCGTGAGCACGACGAGGAGAATTCGGGCCGAGTGAACCAGCGCGATCGTGCGAGCGTCGCCGCCCTTATCCTCACCGGCGATGACCATCTCCATTAAGCCGCCCGGCATCCCAGAAAAGTAGGCTGTGGGGCGATCAAATCCTGCGACATAGCGGAAATATGCGAAGCAGGCTGAGCCGCTTACCAGGATAAAGACTGTCAAGCCAATTGTCGTTGGTATCCAATTCCCCACATTCTCGAAGATTTGAGGTGTGAACCCCGTTCCGAGCATGACTCCGATGATCATCGTCATCGGGGGCCGCACGCAAGCGGGAGCTGCAACGGGCGCGCGCATTAGGGAGGCCAAGGTACAGGCCACCATTGAGCCCAGCATCCACGGTAGCGGCAGTCCTAACCTTACAAATATCACCGCTCCTAGCGCACCAATCAGAAGGGCTACGAGAAAACGCTTGTAGGGAAAACGCGCAGGGTAGAAACTTTTTACCCACACCTTGATCGACTTGCTCAACTTCACTCTCGATCTCGCCCATTTCAACTATGCTCTTTTGCGAGTCACGCGTCGTTCAAATGGCAGGCCGACAGGTGACCTGGTGTAACCTCCTTTTTCAACGGCACCTCGATGCGACAGCGCTCCATTGCGAAGGGGCAGCGTGGATGGAAGTGACAGCCCTTCGGGGGATTGAGCGGACTTGGGAGTTCCCCCTCGACGGGCTTGAACCGGCGCTTGCCGGGCTCGATCCTTGGCACCTCTGCCAGAAGAGCTTTTGTGTACGGATGGTTCGGGCGGCTGAAGACCTCCTCCACCGGCGCTTCCTCGACAATACGTCCGAGATACATGATCGCCACTCGGTCGGAGATATGTTCGACCACACCGAGATCATGGCTGACGAACAGGTACGTCAGATCGAGCCGGTCCCGCAGATCCATAAACAAGTTGATGACCTGCGCCTGGATCGACACGTCGAGCGCCGCAACGCTTTCATCGCAGACGAGAAAGCTAGGCTGAACTGCCAGCGCACGTGCGATATTCACCCGTTGGCGCTGCCCGCCGGAGAATTGATGCGGGTAGCGTCCCTTCATCGTAGGGTCAAAGCCGGCGAAACGCAGGTACTTATCCACATACTCGGCCCTTCCCCCCTTAGGGATGAGGCCGTGAGTGCGCGGCGCTTCGGACACGATCTCTTCTACGGTCATGCGAGGATTGAGCGCAGCCATGGGGTTCTGAAAAATCATCTGCGTAGCAAGGCCGGCGGCACGGGCGTCAGCCGACTTCATGGCCTCGCGGGCGGCCCCCTGCCACAGGATCTTGCCCTCGCTCGGCCGGATAATGCCCGCAATGACGCGACCAAGTGTCGATTTTCCGCAGCCGCTTTCACCAACCAATCCGACGACTTCTCCCTTTCGGATGAATAAGCTCACATCGTCCAGGGCATGAACGACGGGGGCGGGCTTGGCGAGGCCCAGCCGCAATGCGATCTTTGCTGCAAGATCGGGCTTGGCGCCGAACTGGCGCGAAATACCGATGGCTTCAACCAACAAGGGGGACTTAGTCGGCATCATGCTTCAACCTTTGCCACGGGATGGATGCAGCGGAAGGCGCGTGTTCCTTCCTGAGTCAGCGCTGGCAATACGGCGCAGGCCTCCGTCGCCCTGTCGCATCGGGTGCGGAAGCTGCAGCCCGCAGGCAGATACGCGAGCGATGGAGTCATGCCGGGAATCTGGTGCAGGGGCTGCCCGCGCCGGTTCTCGGATGGAACTGAAGCAATCAGACCGCGCGTATAGGGGTGGCGCGGGTCTCCCAATACCTCGACGACGCTTCCTGTCTCGACCAGCCGGCCCGCATACATGACGGCGATATCGTCAGCCAGACGCGAGACAATGGCAAGATCGTGGGTGATCCATATGACCGCGGTATTCGACACCTCGGTGAGTTTCTGGAACTCCGAGATGATTTGACTCTGGATCGTGACATCCAAGGCCGTCGTCGGTTCATCGGCAATGATGAGATCCGGACGGTGGAGCACTGCAATGGCGATCGCTACACGCTGTCGCATTCCGCCGGAGAACTGATGCGGATAGGCGGAGAGCCGCTCTTCAGGACTGGGAATGCCGACGAGAGCCAGAGCATCACGGGAACGCTGGCGCGCAACCTCATGGCTCACGTCGTCGTGTGTGCGGACAGCCTCAATCATCTGGGTGCCGATGGTCAAGACGGGGTTCAGCGTCATCATCGGATCCTGGAAGACCATCGCGATGCGCTTGCCACGGACGCGGCGCATTTCCTCGCCCATAAGACGCGTGATGTCGGTGCCGTCGAAGAGAATCTGTCCGGAGGAGACCCGTCCGGGATGATCCAGGAGACCCATGATCGAGAAACCGGTGACTGACTTGCCTGATCCGGATTCGCCGACGAGACCCAGAACCTTTCCTCGGTCGAGGGTGAACGACACGTCGTTCACCGCGCGAAGGCCCGTCTTGTTCCCGAACTCGGTTACCAGATTGCGAACTTCGAGAAGCGGCGCCATTACTGGTTCCTCGGGTTCAACACGTCGCGTAGCCGATCGCCGACGAGATTGATAGAGACGATCGTGATCAGGAGCGCAATGCCGGGAAAGAAGCTGATCCAGTAGAGACCGGTCAGGAGATACTGATAGCCGTTCGAGATCAGCATGCCCAAGGATGGTTCGGTAACGGACGCTCCAAGCCCCAGGAAGGACAGAGTGGCTTCGAGGCCGATGGCTCGGGCAACCTGCATGGTTGCAATCACGATCACCGGGGCAAGGCAATTCGGCAGCAAGTGGCGAAACAAGATGCGCCAGCCCGGAAGACGCAGGGAGCGTGCGGCCTCGACATATTCCTTCTCACGCTCGACAAGGGCCGTGCCGCGGACGGTTCGCGCGTATGTGGCCCATTCGGCGATAACGAGAGCGATGATGACGTTGGTGACGCCCTTCCCGAGAACGGCGAGCATCATCAATGCCATAAGAATGGTGGGGAAGGAGAGCTGCAGGTCGACCAACCTCATGACTGCGTTTTCCGTCCGCCCTCCCATATAGGCAGCGAATAGTCCGGCTGTCGTACCAATGATTGCGGCGGCAAAGGCGGACAGCACACCGACCACCAGAGATGTTCTCAGCCCATAAAGGATGCCCGAGAGGATGTCGCGCCCTTGGCTGTCAGTGCCCAGGTGATAGACGGTACCCGTCATGGACTCGGATCCCGGAGGCAGCCGCCCGTCGAGAATGTCGAGCTGGGTTAGGTCATAAGGATCCTGAGGCGAAATCATAGGGGCAAGAATGGCCAGTACGATGATTGTCGCGAGAACGATGAGCCCCACAACAGCCCCAGGCGATCGCAGGAAGCTGCGGAACTGGCGACGGAAACGTCCCTGTTCGAGCGGAGTGGCGGGTTTGTTTATCACGGGAATTGCGTTCATGGCTCAAGCCTTGGCGTCTAGGCGGACGCGCGGGTCCAGCAGCGTGTAGCAGAGGTCGATTACGAAGTTCAGGACGACGAACAGCAGGACCATCATCATGAGGTACGCGACGATTACCGGACGATCGAGCAGATTGATGGAATCGATGATGAGCTTGCCCATTCCCGGCCAGGCGAAGATGCTTTCCGTCACGACCGAGAACGCAATGAGCGATCCGAATTCCAGACCGATGATGGTCACTACGGGGATCATGAGGTTTTTAAGAACATGAACATAGATGACCCGCTTCTCGCGCAAGCCCTTCGCCCGAGCGAACTTCACGAAGTCCTGAGGCAGGACCTCCTGCACCCCCGCACGGGTCAGCCTGAGGATCAGCGATGTCTTGAATAGCGCCAGATTGAACGCAGGTAACAGGAGGTGAATCAGGCCGTCCTGCGTCAAGAAGGACCATTGCCCGCCCAGAAGCCCGATCGTCGCTCCGCGCCCGTTCGTCGGTAGCCAGCCGAGTTCCACCGCGAAGACCATGATCAGCATCAGGCCGACCCAGAACGTTGGCAGCGAAAACCCGAGAATCGAGCCGGTCATGATGATGCGGGATGAAATCCGGTTCGGATAGAGGCCTGCGTAAAGGCCGAGCGGCAAGCCGATCACCACGGCGATTGCGAGCGCCGTAATCGCCAACTCCAAGGTCGCCGGCAGTCTCTCCAGGATCAACCCAAGGGCCGGTCGGCCATAGACGAAGCTGTTCCCGAAGTCACCCTGTGTAAGTCCTTTCAGGAAGAAGAGATACTGCATCCATAATGGCTGATCTAAGCCGTAATGCGCGATGACGCGGGCCCTCTCAGCCTGGTTCGCATCAGGATTGATGAGAATGTCCACCGGATTGCCGATGACGTTGACGCCCACAAAGACGATCACTGTCATGGCAAAGATGACGAAAACAGCCTGTATCAACCGCCGGATCAGAGAGGTTACCATTGGCTCTTCCTCCTATCGGCACACCGAGATCGCATGACCGTCACGCTGCGGATCAGCTGCGCCCTTCGACACTCCATTGTCGATCTTGATCGCATGAAGCGCCGCAAACGCATAGGCTTGAGGCGAGCGGACGATGTCATAGCCTTCGTTGCGGAGGTCCTTTTCGACCGAACGGGGGGTGCGGTTGCCGATATCGATCTTGTTCGACACGCCTACGATGCGCGGAGCCACGACAGCTTCCAGCACGGACATCTCGAAGTCGATGATGTTCATGACACACTGGGCAACTGCGGGTGCGATATAGCTGCCTCCCGGCGCGCCAACGACTACGAAGGGCTCGTCGTCCTTGAAGACAATCGTCGGCGCGGCCGAGCTAGGCCTGCGTTTTCCCGGGGCGATGGAACCAGGATGACCCGGGAACGGGTTGAACCGGCTCATCGTGCCGTTGTACATGAAGCCGAGGCCATCTGTGATGGCGCCCGATGGGCTGCCAAGCGTATGCGTCATCGCAACGGCATTGCCGTGCTGATCCACAACGGAGATATGGGTGGTGTCGCGTTGAGAGCGGTCCAGCCTGTTCACGTTCGCCCTTTCACCCGCCTTGATGGCAGCGGCGTGAGAGGCAGCATTCTCCTTCGACAGCAGGCGCTCGAAAGGAACCTCGACATAGGCCGGGTCGCCCATATGCGCATCCTTGTCGATAGTCATGCGCTTCATGGCCTCGAAGAGAATCCGGATGTGCTCTGTTCCTCCATGCTCCATGGCGCTGACACCGAAGTTTTCCATGATGTGCAGCAGTTCGAGCATCGGGAAGCCGGAACCGGGCGGGGGCGAGGTGGCAATGCGGTGGCCACGATATTCACCCCAGATCGGGGCTACCCTGGAAAGCTCGTATCTTGCCAGATCCTCGCGGGCGATCAAACCGCCATTGGCTGCGAAGTCCTCGGCGATCTGCTCAGCGATTTCGCCATGGTAGAAGATGTCCGACCCGCCGCTTCGGGCGATGCGCTCGAGGGTGTCGGCCATGTCCGGGTTCCGGAGGATATCGCCGACACCGCGAAGCGTGCCGTCATCCTGGAAATAGACGCGCCGGCCTGTCTCTGAGAAGCGCAGCTTGTCCGTTGTGCTGGCGAATCCGTCCCCCGACTGGTCCTTGGCCCAGTACCAGTGCATGTGATTGCGGATCATGAAACCGTTGCGGGCGCAGTCGATGGCAGGGGTGATCAGATCAGCCCAGTCGAAGGTGCCGTACTGGCGCAGGGCCGTCTCATAGCCCTTCAGCGAGCCCGGCGTGCAGACCGCAAGGTATCCGATATCGGAGATGTTGCCGTCGAGGATATAGCCGAAGCCATCCCGACTTTGGCCCTGCACCTTGTCGACCCACATGTCTGGCGTCGAGGCGAGAGGCGCCCGGGCATAGAACTCAAGAATGTCATGCACGCCCTTTCCGGGCATGTAGACATGCATCGAGCCGAAGCCACCGATCCCCGCCATCTGCGGATCGACGACGCCCTGGACGAAAGCGCATGCGAGTGCCGCGTCCACTGCATTGCCGCCCCGCTTAAGCACCGCGGCGCCAGCCTCCACGGCTTCGGGCTGAGGTGCAACAATCGTCGCATTCTTCATTTTGCGCGCCTCACAGCCAAAGTCTTGGCGAGGAACGATTTCACGTGTCCCAGAACCTTAATGCGGTCGTGCGAGACGCCGGGAACCTTATCGAGCGTGACCGTTACGCCTGCGTCGCGGAAGGAGTTGGCGAGCGCCTCGAGACGCTCAGGCCGTGTCTCACCGGCGTCGTTGGCGCCTTCGATGTAGTATTTACTGCCGGGCTTATGGGTGATTTCCCAAGTTTCGAGATCGGCGTCGCCGACCACCATGTGAACCGGCACTTTCGCCAATGCCTCGCGGTCGAAGGGTTTGCCGAAGCGAGCCTCTACGTCGCGAATGCCAACCCACCAGTCGCGCTCGGTGTCGAGCAGCGTCACCGAACCTGGCGCTCCTACCGAAGCTGCCCAGAGCTTTTCCGGGTGCAGGATTGCGAAGCGATGGGTGAAATGCCCCCCGCCGGAGAAGCCAAACATAGCGAACTCCGACCAGTCCTGGTCATATTTCAGGGCCATCTCCTCGACCATCGCAAGGAGGACCCGATCGTAGCGGATGTCGCCTTCCTCCATGTACTTGTAGCCGGATCGGGCTCCATCGCCCAAAACGTTCATGGGGAAAATCGGACAAAGAACCGCACAGTCGTTGTACAGGCCGAACTCGGCGAAAGCATCACGGAACTCGATTGCCGAAGTACGTCCCGTCCCATGAACTGCAACGAGAAGGTCGACCTTGCGCCCCGCCGCGGCTGTCGGCGGGACATAGAGCAGCATATGCAGCCTGGGGTCGATCGAGGAGGCGAATATGGCCGTATACCCATAGTCATAGACCGCCCGCGCGCGGGCGGCTGCGCCGCTCGTGCCAAGTTCTTGCATCGTATTCTCCTGAAAAATACATCGGGCGGGCAGCACTGGAGCTGCCCGCCTCGTCGAAGTCTATTGTGCCGGCTTCACATAGTAAGCGAGCGTATACTTGTCGCCGCGTGGCGTGTAGGCGACGCTCTTCTTCGCGCCAAGCACGACGTTCTCGTAATGCATCGGCAGGATCCAGAGGTGGTTAAATGCCTGGGCGGAGAGCTCCTCCAGCAGCGGCAGGCGCGCTGCCTCCTCAAGAGTCGAGGTTGCCCGCTCAAGGGTCGCATCGAGCTGGGGATCCGAGACCCCGCCGCCGTTGTAACGGCCCGTGCCCTTGTCCTTGTTCCTCGTAGCGACCAGCGCGACCGCAGGATTGGTCGTCTCGCCGGTGTTCACGCCCCACGAACCGAGGAAAGCGCTGAATTCACCGGCTGCGTAAGCATCAGAGTACATTGACCAAGGACGAACTTCGACCTGGGTCTTGATGCCGATTCGCGCCAGCATCTGCCCGACAGCCTGCAGGACTTCGCTGTCCTTTACGTAGCGCCCAGACGGGCCGTGGAGCGTCAACTGGAACCCGTTGGGATAACCGGCCTCGGCCAGCAGGGTCTTGGCCGCATTCGGGTCGTAGCCGACCGGCTTCACCGCCTTGGAATGGCCCATATAGCCTTCGGCGACGAACTGATGGGCAACGGTGCCGTTCTTCTGCATGACCCGGTCGACGATGGCCGGGCGATTAATGCCCATGAGGATGGCGCGGCGCACACGCTCGTCTTTCAGCGGGTTCTTGGTTAGCGCTGAGCCGTCGCTAGCTTTCACGAAGGGCGAGGCATCGCGGCTGACATCGAAACCCAGATAGACAAGGCGAGACGATAGGCCAGTGATGACCTGAAGCTCTTTGCTGTCCTCAACCCGTTTCATTCCATCGGCGGGGAGCGATTCAATAATGTCAATCTCACCGGAGAGAAGCGAGGCCAGACGGGCACCATCGTCCGGGAGAAAACGCAAGGTGACATCGGACCAGTGAGACGCACCGGCGAAATAGTTCTGGTTACGCTTCAGAACAAGGCGGTCACCGGGGGCATAGGACGCGAAAGTATAGGCTCCCGTTCCTACCGCGCACTTACCGCTCTCGAAATCCTGTACAGGAGCTTTCGCGCAGTCAGCGCTGATGATGCGGATGCGGCTGATGGAGTTCAGTAACAGTGGGTCCGGCACCTTCGTTTCTACGATGACCGTGAGTGGATCAGGCGCGGTCACTTTGGCGATGTTTCGGGTGTAGGCAGCAAAGCCTTGGCTGGGTTTGTCGCGAGCGCGAAGTAGAGACCCGATCACGTCCTCGGCATCAAATTTGCTACCGTCATGGAAAGTTACACCGTCGCGCAGCTTGAACTCCCAATGCGTCGGATCAATGAGTTTCCAACTCGTAGCCAGTTCCGGCTCATTGGTAGAAGTTCCCGTCAGATTGATAAGGCTATCCCAAATGTGGCGCGAAGCTGCATTGTTCGGAGCCGAACTGTCCTCATGTGGGTCAAGCGTTGTGGGTGTTGTTGATATCCCGATTGTCAGCGCGGCGCTCTGCGCTTGAGTCATTGCAGGTGCGGCAACTGTTGCGAGAAGCGCAACTACCGCCCCTTTGAAATGGCTGTTAGCCATATCCCTCTCCTTGTTATGCTTGGGTTCAGTACTGGTTGTGGATCCAGCCTAGCGGACAGGTAGCACCCCATCTCTGAGGACAGAGGGTATGATCCCGTCATAATGCTGTCAAACAAAGAACAGTCATGTTACGGCAGGCGAAACAAGGTGTTAAGGGTATGACCCTGGACAAAATCTCACACCAAGATCGCTCTTGATGGAACATGCAATGGAAAAAAACAGCGATATTATTCAATCGGTTGACACTGCAATTTCAGTACTGATGGCGGTGGCCCAGAACCCCGACACGCGTTTGACGGATATTGCCCGAAAGTTGGATGAAACCAAACCAAGAATCCTGCGAATGTTACGCACACTGGAACACCGTGGATTCATACGCAAAACACCTGAGGGCGGTTATCGCCTTGGCAACACAGTTATCGTTTTGGGGACAGCTGCATCGACCCAAGTCGACCTCGTGAAAATTGCCACTCCAATTCTCGAGAGCATAGGTCAAAAAGTAAACGAGACAGTACAACTCCGCATCATCGACAATGCCGAGTCGCTCTGCATCGCTAAATTCGAGCCGAGCCGGGATCTTCGTGTGCACGCATTGATTGGACGGAGGCGGCCGCTATACGCTGGATCCAGCAAAGTCCTGCTGGCGTTCCTTCCGCAGCAACTGCAATTGCAAGTGTTGCCTGCGCACCTTGATCGATTTACTCAGCGAACAATTACGGATCGCAACAAACTGATGACGCAGCTTCACGCGATCCGCAAGGCGGGCTACTGCCTCAGCAGAGGAGAGGTTAGCGAACAACTCGTCTCGGTCGCGGTCCCTGTGCTCGCATTTGACGGCTCTGTTATCGCTGGCCTGAATATTGCTGCCCCGGCATTCCGGACGCAAGACAGCGACCTAGATCGGTTTGTCATGCTACTGAAGGACGCGTCCCAAAAGATTTCTAGGGAGCTTGGCTGGTGAGGAGGAGTTCCCTCCTAATGTGGTTCCGTTGCAACTCCTGACAGGGGTCAAGCGATGGTCGGGCTGGGACGCAGGTTACGCCGCAGCGCCGAACAGGGCTTTGTTGCATTAACCTGAAAATGGGCAAACGAGTCCAGTCGAATGGGTCACTCAGACCGCAAGGCCGAAGAGCTGGTTCACAAGGCGGATTTCGCCTATCACGTCACGCTGTGCCAGGCCGCAATGGCCGCGGCGGATCATCCGCATCACTTCGAAGCCTTTGATGGTAGCGGAGGCTGTTGCCATCCTCTGGAAGCCGCGGGTCGGCCTGATCACGCGCTTGAGCGCGCCATGGTCCGCCTCAATGATGTTATTCAAATATTTCGAGGTGCGGTGCTCAACATCGTTCGACAGCAGGCCGTTCTTCTGCAGGCGCTGGATTGCCTTGGGATACGACGCCAGTTTGTCAGTCGTAATTGAGGATGGTGGATAGTCACTCAGCGTCTTCAGGGATTTGCGCAGGAAGCGATACGCCGCTCTGGTGTTCCGGCGGTCTGAGAGCATGAAGTCGATCAGCTGGCCATGCTTGTCGACAGCCCTGAACAGATACTTCCATTTTCCACCGACCCGCACATAGGTCTCGTCTACGCGCCAGGAGCCAGACCGAGGCCCCTGATAGCGGCGCACCCGCTTCTCAATCTCTGGGGCGTAACGCTGAACCCAACGAAAGATCGTGCTCGGGTCGACCACGACGCCGCGCTCCTGCATCATTTCAGCCAGATCGCGGTAGCTGATGCCATACTTGCAGTACCAGCGGACGCACAGGAGGATAATCTCGACGGGAAAGCGGCGGCGCTTGAACAGAGACAACAGGGCGGCTCCTCGACTGGCCGCATTCCTCTAAACCGCCAAGGTTAATGCAACGGCGCCATCCCCACAGCTCTGCCCTTCACGGCATGTTGCGGATATCAGCGACAACTAGACTACATTCCTGTGACTGGGATAGCTTGATACGAAGTCGTTCCAAGCGCGAAGAGCCGCCCCCTCCGCTTCTGCTGCCGTCCCGCACGGTTCCGACAAAGGGCCTTGCGGTGCGATTTCGTTTTCGCAACTGAGACAGAGAAAATGCGCCTCGTACTGCCTATACGCCTCAAGGCAGTTAATCCCTAGTTCGGCGCCTCTGCATACTGGGCATGGCTTAGGCTCAGTCATTGTCGTTCCACTCTACCGTTGATACGGAATTTGCGGATCAGGGAAGCGCTAATCTACGCGCATAAGATGATCGCGCGTGCCTCTCGGGGCTCTCACTCGCTGATATTGAGGATCGAAATCTTCGACTCTTCCCGACGCCACAACCAGTAACACTCCTGAATAGCCTCACGGGCGAGTTCCGGCTCGCGATCCCTTAGGGCTTGCACGAGTGCGCGGTACGCTTCGACGTTTCGCTCGAACGCACCGCGGACCATGGAGATGATCCTCACCTTGTTCGCAATCACAGATCGGATGACGGACGAGAGACCATCGACAACGATGACGATCACCGGGTTACGGCACGCCCTGGCAAGGCTGGCGTGAAGCTCGAACTGGAGATCGACGACATCCTCCACGGTTTCGGATGCAGCGATCTGGTCGATGAGGTCATCGAGCGCCTCGAGGTCAGCGGCGCTGGCCTGGATTGCAGCGGCTCCCGCCATCTCCCGACCGATCATTTCCATGGCGTTCTGGATCTGATCGATCGAGATGAAGCCGAGCTTCAGCGCCACTCCGAAGTAAAACTGCAGGAACCGGGAGTTCGGCAGCGCCAGATAGGTCCCGCTGCCCTGGACGCGCTGAAGCAGCCCAAGCGTCTCAAGAACGGTCAGCCGGTCCCGCAGAGTCGGGCGCTGGATGCCGAGTTGGTCGGCCAGCTCACGCTCTGTGGGAAGCTTGATCCGCCCGCTGTTGTCGGGCCTGAGCTCCATTGCGATGTCAATGACACGTGCAAGGATATCGTCTTCACCGTCGGTCATCTAAAACCGTAGTTCCTTTTAGCCAGTGGCTCGCGCTCCGAGACGGGGCCTCGCCTCCTCGTCCGCGTACGGGCCAGAACTACGATCTGCAAGGCCGTGCATCAAGTCGCGTAGCTGTGGATAGGCTGCATCGAAGATCGTGAACATGCGGTCGTAGGTCTCGATTGTCCGTTGGGACCCAGGCTGGATCGCCGTTGCGTTGGCCGAGATCAACGGAAGCTCCTTATCATCACTGCCCGTGAACAGCCCTGCCGCTATAGCACCGAGCAGGCCTGCTCCCAGTGCCGCAGCATCGGGCATATCAGACATGATATAGTCGAGCTTCAGGACGTCCGCCTTCATCTGCCCCCAGAACTTGTTCCGCGCTCCGCCACCTACACTGAGCATGCGCTCCGGGCGTTTTCCCCACTTGGTGGAACCCCGCTCCAGAATCTGCCGGAGGCCGAAGGTCGTGCCCTCAAAGACGGCGCGGACCATATCCTGCCGGCTGTGTCGGAGGAGAAGCCCGAGCCAGCTGCCGCTTGCCTCTGCGTCCCAGATGGGGCTCCGCTCGCCGGCAAGGTAGGGCAGGAACAAGAGACCGTTGGCTCCTGGAACCGACTCCTGCGCCAGGCGCTCCAGCTCGGCAAGAGTCTTGAGCTCCGGCCAGACCTTGTTGTTGAGCCAACCGAACGCACCGCCCAGCGTCGACATCGCCCCGTGGGCGAGCCAGCGGCCGGGCACAATATGATGGCGATGCAGGAACGACGGCTCAAAGTCGGGCCGGGCAAGGCAGAAGGTAATGACCCCGGACGTGCCGACGGATTCGAAAACCTCGCCGCTGTCCATCAGGCCAACCGCAAAGGAAGCCGCTGCCGTGTCGGCAGCGCCGAGCGCTACGGGGGTGCCGGCCGAAACTCCAGTCAGGATGGAGGCTTCATCCGTTACTCGACCGATCATATCGGTACAGCCGCTGATTTCCGGCAGGAGAGCCGCATCGAGCTCCCACCTCGCTAAGAGGTCGCGGCTCCAGGACGGCTTGAGATCAGCAATGCGCATCATACCGGAATAAGAGGCTTGGGTCGGCTCGATGCCGTCTTGGCCACTTAGGCGGCGAGCCAGGAAACCGTTGAGCATGGTAACCCGCCGCACTTTTGACCAAGCACCCGGTTCATTCTCACGGATCCAGGCCAGGTTGGCTGCCCAGCAGGTAGACGTGCTGGCCCGGTTGCCGGTCTGCTGCATATCTGCTTCAGCGTCAGCACCAACCACATTTTCGAGACCTGCTTGGGCCCGGCCATCGAGGTAAAGGATGCCCGGCCGTATTGCCTGACCATCCTCGTCGAGAAGGATGGTCGTCGGGCAAGTTGTGGCAAGCCCAATCGAGATGATCGTAGGGACGCGGGCGGCAACCTCGCGAATAGCATCGGCGGTGGCTGCCCAGTAGCGGTCGAGGTCGATTTCGGCCCAGAGCGGATAAGGCGTGACCACGGGAACCGCCCGATGTGCCTTTGCAACCAAGCGGCCTTCACGCGTGAAGGCACAAACCTTGATCCCGCTCGTTCCAGCATCGACCCCGAGGAAGGCTTCAGTCATTGCGGATTGCTACCTTAAGGGCTCGCCCACTCTCTGCCTCTTTCAGCGCCTCAACGGCATCCGCCAGTCCGAAGCGATGGGTGACAAGCGAGTTGGCATCGATGAGCCCGCCTGCAAGCAGGTTGAGAGCTGTCTCGTAGTCCTGCCGGCGTAGCGCGCTGGCTCCGGTCACAACGATCTCGTTGTAGTGCACGAGATTGACGTCGAACGTCGCCATGTCACCCGCCGAGAAGCCTGCAAAGAGGTTGACGCGGCCGCCCTTGCGCACGAGCTTCAGTGCCTCATTCGCAAGCGCCGGAACGCCGATGGCTAGGATCGCCACGTCCGCGCCGAGCCCGTCGGTCACCCCACGAATCACCCCCGCCAAATCCTCTTTGGTCGGATCGCAGGCGATGTCGACGCCGCGCTCGAGAGCAGCCTGGCGGCGCATCTCATTGGGCTCGCTGACGATGATCAGTCGTGCCCCAGCCCGACGCGCGAGCGCCGCATGCATGAGGCCAATCGGCCCTGCCCCGAGGATGACCACCACGTCACCCAGTTCAATGCCGACATTGCGCAGGCCATTGATGCAGCACGCCAGCGGTTCCGCAAGTGCAGCCGCCTCGAAGGCCATCCCCTGCGGGATACGAACGGCATTGCCCGACTCGAGCGCCAGCGCCGGCACCTTCAGGTACTCGGCATAAGCCCCATCGAACTCGTATCCAATGGCCTGACGGTTCTGACAGACGTTCTCCCGGCCGATCTTGCAGTAGGCGCATTTGCGGCAGGGAATGACAGGATTAACCGACACCGGGTCGCCGCAGGAGAACTGCGAGACACCATCCCCCACTTCAACCACCTCGCCCGCAAACTCGTGACCGAGAACGGACGGGAAGCGGACACCCTTGGTCTTGCGGCCGCGCAGGATGCGGATATCCGTCCCGCACACAGTCGCAGCCCTCACCTTCAGGATTAGCTCGCCGGGTCCGGCGGACGGGGTTGCGACATCCTGCAAGATGACGTCGTCTGGAGCACGAAGAACTGCTGCCTTCATTTTTGGAGGTCCTTCTCTTCCTCGAGGGCGCGATCATAAACCTTGAGAGCCGCCTCGACACTGGCATCCTCGTGCATCAGAGCCGACAGAGCCTTGATGACGGCGGAGGTATGCGGGTGAGACCACACGAACCGGCCATAGGTGACGCCGCGCATACCGACATCGAGCGCCTGGCGGGTCATGCGCAGATAGTCCTCCAGAGTCTCGCCCATCTCACCACCAGCGAGAGCGACGATGGCCGGGCAGGCATCCACCACCGAGCGGAAGCTCTCGGCTGAACCGGACCACATGGTCTTGATGATGTCGACGCCAAGTTCTGCACCAGCGCGGACCGCATAGGCCAGCACCTCAGCGTCGTGCTGGTCCTTGATCAGAGAGCCCTTCGGATAGATGTGGGCGACGAGCGGCATGCCGGCCGAAGCTGCTTCCTTGGAAATCTTACCGAGGAAGGTCAGCTGCTGGGCTTGATCGGGACCACCCACGATGCAGCCGACCGAGATGGCATCGGCGCCGAAGCGCACCGCCTCCTCCACGTCGGCGACCGGCGTGTCATAAGTCGGATGGTACTGCACCGAATAGGCGCTGGCCTTCAGGATGATCGAAGCCTGTCCGGCGTAAGGCGCGAAAACCTTCTCGGCGATGCCCTTGTGCATGGTGATGCCGTCTGGCTTACCGGCGACGACCTTGCGCATGACGGAGCGGATGTCCACCAGTCCGGGCATCATTCCGCGGGTGATCGGATGATCGACCGTGATAGCCAGCATGCGGCCGGACTTGGGGTTCACAATCCGGTTAAGGCGAACTTCTTTCCCGAGAAACATAGAGGCTCCTTAATGCACAGTCGGATAACGCCGACGAAAGAGGGATATCGTTTGGTTATACCAATTTTGCGTTTCGTGCAAATAAAATGTACAATTGGTATTACCAATTCTTACATTACCAAATTTCTGGGCTTTCCCGCCCAAAACAGATCGATGTTCTCAAACAACTGATCCGTGAGCCCTTGAACGGCCTCGCTGCTGGCCCAGGCCACATGCGGGGTGAGGATGAAGTCAGGCCGTTCGAGCAGGCGCATGAAGGGGTGATCAGCCCCCGGTGGTTCTGCCGTAACCACATCGAAGGCAGCGCCGGAGATCTGACCGGCGGTGAGCGCGTCAGCCAGGGCCTGCTCATCCACGAGTCCACCCCGTGCTGTGTTGATAAGGAGCGGCCTGCGCTCCATGAGAGAGAATTCAGTTGCCGCGATCATGTTGCGGGTCGAAGGCATGAGCGGAGAGTGAAGCGTGATGATGTCGCTCTGGCGCATCACGTCCTCGAAGGGGGTATAGAGGGGCCCCATGCCCGTCGAGCCTTTGTAGGCGGAGAACAGCACCCGCATGCCAAAGCCGCGGGCAATATCGGCAACGGCCCGTCCCAGCACGCCGTCGCCAATAATACCAAGAGTGGAGCCGGCAAGATCGCGGATCGGATGATCGAAGAAACAGAACTGTTCTGCCTCCTGCCAGCGCCCCCGGCGGACCGCGTCTGCATAAGCCAGGATGCTGCGCCGCAGAGCCAGGATTAGCGCGAAGGTGTGTTCAGGCACGGTGTTCACCGCGTAGTTGCGGATGTTGCACACGGCCACCCCGCGCTCTGAGCAGGCCGCGACATCAACCACGTCGTATCCGGTAGCGGCGACGGCAACCAGCTTGAGGTTGCGTGCCTGCGCAATCGCTTCCTGTCTCACAGGTGCCTTGTTGGTGATCAGGATGTCGGCATCGGCAATACGGTCCGCGACGTCACCCGGAGCAGTCTTGCCGTAGGTGATCAATTCGTGCGGAAAAGACGGCATCCGCAGCTTTGTCTCAGGCGAGAGCGTCTCGCGGTCGAGGAACACAATTCGTGCCGGAGTACGGGACAAGGCCTCAGTCATGCACACCACTTTCTGCACATCGGTTGCGGCGATCCATACCGCGCATGTTAGGTCTGGAATCGCCCTGGAAAAATTCCCCCTGCCCTCGCTGGGAAGAATGAAGGGCGGGAAGCTGACTTACCCGGCCCTCTATGATTTACGGAGCTGTCAGTAGAGCCCGAGGAGCCTGATCGGCCCTAAGGTCAGAACCGGAAACAGGACCAGCGCCAGGATTGCGGCGGTCAGGATCAGCACCGGCACCATGGACCCGCGAATGACATCTTCGATCGACATCTTGGCCACCTGGGCTACTGCATAGAGGCACACGCCAACAGGCGGCGTCACCAAGCCAAGTGTGAGCGTGACGACCGTCACGATCAGGAAGTGCATTGGATCAATGCCCATCTTGAGAGCCGGAGGCAGCAACACCGGGATAAGGATGAACATGGCCGCAATCGCATCCATGAACATTCCAACCACGATGAGGAACAGGAAGATCAGGAACAACGCCATCGTCGGACCGGTGCTGATGCTGGCCAGGAACTCGGCCACTTGAACCGGTAATCCGTCGAAGGCGAACACCCAGGCGGCGAGTTTTGCAGTTGCTGCGATGAACAGGATCGTACCGGAAGCGCGAGCCGTCTCGACGAGGATATTCCAAATCTCGGCGGGAGGAATCGTGCGGTAGACGATCACCGACAGCAGCATCGTATAGACAACTGCGATAGCGGCAGCTTCGGTCGGTGTGAAGAACCCGTTAACGATGCCGCCGAGCAGGATGACGGGCGTCAGCATCGGCAGGATGGCGCGAAGCCCTGTTTTCACAACGAGGCGGAAATTAAACGGCGAAGGCGGATTGTAGCCGTAGTGCACCGAGTAGAAATGGTTAAACACCATGAACACGAAGGCGATGAACAGGCCAGGGATCAAACCGGCCACCAGCAACGTTCCGATGGACACGTTCGCGATTGAGCCTGCGATCACCACCAAGATGGATGGAGGGATGATAGAGGACAGCGTCGAAGTGACCAGTGTCATGCCGACCGCATAGCCTTTGGGGAAACCATGCCGCTCCATGGCTTTGATTTCGATAGCACCCACCGATGCAATGTCAGCGACGGACGATCCAGAGATGCCACCGAAAATTACGGAGGAAACCACGTTCACGTGACCAAGGCCGCCAGGCATCCAGCCGACCATCGCTTCCGCGAAGTCGAAGATGCGCTCGGCCACGCGTCCCCGCTCCATGAAGTGGCCGACAAGGATGAAGAGCGGCACGGCCACAAGCAGGAAGGAGTTCATCGCCGAGAACATGCTTTGCGACAGCAGATCGATCGGCGTTGAGGTGAACATCATGATGGCCGCGACGCTGGCGAGACCGAGCGCCACTGCCAGAGGAACGCCGAGGGCCGACAACCCCAGAAAGAGGAGAAGAAGCGCAATGCTCATGACGTATGCCCTTTCGAAACGAAGACGTCAGGCTCCTCGAGGTCAACCTGCGGTGGGATGCCGACTTCCGGAAGTGCGATGAGATCGCGGCTTGTCTTCAGCGATTCAAAGATGGCCAAAATGGCAAGAATGGCCGAAATCGGCATGATCAGCCCAATTACCCACATTGGAATGGGCAAAGTTGCCGTCTCTTCGTTCATCATGATCTGTTGATTGACAAGGCTGAGCCCAGTCCATCCCATCAGGATGAAGAACAAAACCGAAGAACTGACATAGATCGGGACCGCGAGCCGCCGGAACACACTCGGGATCGCGGCGATGAACACCACGACCCTTGCGCTTTCGACTGTCCGGAAACCTGCCGCCAGCCCAAGGAAAACCATCCAGACAAAGAGATAGCGGGTGGCCTCTTCTGACCAGGAGACGGGACTGCCAATGAGGCGGCTCACAACCTGCAGCAGCACCACGATCAGGATGCCAGCGGCAGTCGCCCCAGCCGCGAAATCGGCTGTGACTTTAACAAACTTGCCAAGAAGTGACGGTTTATGAGCCATGGGTACCAACCCCCTAATCGGCGCCGGCCGCGATTGCGGCCAGCGCTCTTGGATGAAGTCGATTTTATTGCTTGCCGACAGCCGCAATGGTGCGGTCGAAGAAGGCCTGATCCTTCACCAACTGTGCGAAGGTGGGGAACAACTCCTTAGCAACGGCTGCGAAGGCTTTTTGCTGCTCGGGCGTAAGGCGCTCGACCTTCATGCCTTTTTCAGTCAGCGTTGTGATTGACTTACCTTCATCGGCAGCATCGTTCTCAATCTTCCAGGCCTCGGCCTCGACAGCAGCCTGCTTGATAGCCGTCTTCTGATCCTCAGGAAGCGCCTTGTACTTGGCGGGATTGATGCCGAGCACCCACCCATCCGCCATGTGGTTGCTCATGGTGGCGTAGGACTGCACTTCGTAGAACTTGGCCGTGACCGGAATGTTGATCGGGTTTTCCTGCCCATCGATGACCTTCAGCTGCAGAGCGTTGTAAACCTCAGCAAAGGCCATGGGAGTCGGAGCCGCGCCCATCTTTTTGAAGAACTCAACCCAGAGCGGGTTGTTGGGCACGCGGAACTTCATGCCCGCAAGATCCTGCGGACTGGTGATCGGCTTGCGGGAATTGGTCATCTGCCGGAACGGCCGCGGCCACAGCCCGAGGCCCTGGATGCCGATCTTGTTCAGATCACCGAGAAGCTCCTGCCCCATCGGACCCGAGAGGTAGGTCCGAAGCTGAACCGTGTCCGAGAAGAGATATGGAACCGAAATCGCCGTGAACTTCGGATTGAAGTTCGCATAGAGCGAAGTCGAGAGCAGAAGCATGTCGAGAGAGCCGCCCGCGAGCTGCTTCACCGCCGCTGAAGGGTCGCCACCATACAGCTGCCCGTTCGGGAACACTTTGACAGTGACCTTGCCACCAGTCTTCTGCGACACCAGTTCTGCGAACTTATTTGCCGCCAGGGTGATCTCAGAATTGTCCGGGTCAGGAGTCGATAGGGTGAAGTTCGTCTGAGCATTCACTGCGGTCGCAGCAAGCACTAGCGCGGCCGTGGCCAAGCCGCGAATCATGGATTTCAGCACTTTGGTTTCCTCCTGTTTGATGTGATCTTGTTGTTATTGGTTATACCAAAAAGCTACCTGATTATGTAGGTGCTGGCAAGTGTACTCTCACAATGGCATAACCAATTGCGGCGTCAGACCTTAGTCGAATAAACTGTTCTGGATGGTAGCCTCTTGGTTTGGCCAATTGCTAATCTGCTAAGAGGACACCCGAAGCTGCACCGAGTCGAATGAGCCTAACGGGGCGACAGTCGAGCTTTTTCTCGCTGCAAGGGCAAAGCTGATTTTCAGACGGGCAATTGACTGCCATCATCCGGACACTTCTCTCGGAAGGGCTGCGAGTCGATGAAGACGATTAGGGATTTACCGGTTTGGCAAGCGCTTCAGGTGCATTCTGCAACTGTGCGTAAGTTGCATCTGCGCGACCTGTTTGCTCAGGATCCGGAGCGCTTCAGGCGGTTCTCGCTCCACATCGACGATCTCCTGCTCGACTATTCCAAGCATAGGATTACGGCTGAAACCATGAGCCTTCTCCTCGATCTGGCGCGATCGGTGGATGTGGAAGGCTGGCGCGACCGGATGTTCGCGGGCGAGAAGATCAACACAACCGAGAACCGGGCCGTGCTGCATGTGGCTCTCCGTAATCGTTCAGGCCGGCCGATACTGGTTGATAATGTCGACGTCATGCCTGGCATCGAAGCTGTCTTAGAGAAAATGCGGCTCTTCTCCGAGCGCATCAGGAGCGGCGATTGGCGCGGAGCCACGGGCGAGACCATCACGCACATCGTCAATATCGGCATCGGCGGTTCTGACCTCGGGCCTGTCATGGCCTGCGAAGCCTTGAAGCCATATCAGCGGTCGGACCTGCGGCCACACTTCGTCTCGAATATCGACGGGGCGCATCTCACCCACACCCTGACCCGCCTCGATCCTGCTCGCACGCTCTTCATCGTGGCATCGAAGACTTTCACGACTCAGGAGACGATGACCAATGCGGCTAGCGCACGGGCTTGGCTGACCGCTGCCCTGGGCGAGGACGCTGTGGCCAAACACTTCGTGGCGGTCTCGACCAATGCCGCCGAGGTGGCTCGGTTCGGCATCGATACCATGAACATGTTTGAGTTCTGGGACTGGGTTGGCGGACGCTACAGCCTGTGGTCCGCCGTCGGCCTGCCAATTGTCCTGGCTGTCGGGTTCGAGTGCTTCAGCGAGTTGCTTGAGGGCGCTCATGAGATGGATGAGCACTTCCGCGACGCCCCGCTCGAACAGAACATGCCGGTGATCATGGGGCTGCTCGGGATCTGGTACCGCAACTTCCTGGGTGCCTCGACCCTGGCCCTGCTGCCTTACGATCAGCACCTGCATCGCTTCGCTGCCTATTTCCAGCAAGGGGACATGGAGAGCAACGGCAAATCCGTATGCCGAAACGGCAGCCGGGTGGACTACGACACTGGCCCGATCATCTGGGGCGAGCCGGGCACGAATGGCCAGCACGCCTTTTTTCAGCTTCTCCACCAAGGCACGGAGTTGATCCCGGCCGACTTCCTTGCCGCAGCCCAGAGTCAGACTCCATTGGGCGATCACCACGAGAAGCTGCTCGCCAATTTCTTGGCGCAGACACAGGCCCTGGCTTTTGGCAAAACGGAGAGCGAGGTCCGTGTCGAATTAGAGAAGCAGGACCTGACAGGAGACGCCGTTGAGGCTCTCGTGCCGCACAAAGTCTTTGACGGCAACCGGCCTACCACCTCGCTTCTCTACCGAAAGCTAACGCCTCGCCGGCTCGGCTCGCTTATTGCGCTCTACGAGCACAAGATCTTCGTTCAGGGCATCATCTGGGGCATTAACAGCTACGATCAGTGGGGCGTCGAACTCGGCAAGGAACTCGCATCACGCATCTTGCCCGAACTCCGGAACAATGAAACGGGAACCAGTCACGACAGTTCGACAAGCGGCCTGATCAACCACATCCAGCATCTTCGCCGATCTGTGCACTAGGCTTTCAGCTGCAACGACATCTGAACTGACATTTCGCTTGGTAGCGGCGCAATGCTCTTGATACGTCGGTTTGATGAAGCCACCGCCATCGGAGCGTCGTTCCGGTCGATCTTGAGTTTCCAGTTTCCGCTTAGGGTCGAGGCTGTGTCAAAACGCGGGATCTGGTAATCTGGTGGGGTTAGCACGGACTGGAGGGATCGCGATGAAGCGGTTTGTCCAAGGCCAGGAGCGCAGCCAGGGCACCTTGTTCCCGGCCTGCCTCGACGAGTACGTCAGCGAGGACAATCCGGTGCGGGTGATCGACGTCTTCGTCGACGAACTCAACCTGCGCGCTCTGGGGTTCGAGAGGGTCATCCCACAGGCGACAGGCCGCCCGGCCTAT
>NZ_JBFUMH010000073.1:0-23913 GCF_054049475.1 Microvirga sp. P5_D2
GCGTCAATGACCTTATGAGCAGACAGGCCATTCGGGACCTGACGCAAGCCTGATAACAATGACTGAAAGTGCGAACAATGCCGAAATGGAAAAGGGAGAGGACTCACGTCCTCTCCCCGTGTTATTCCAAGCGAGGATCAGCTGCGCTTGGGTGGCGAAGCGGGCCAGCTCTTGATGAGCGTGTCATAATCCACCGTCTCGCCCTTTGGCTTTTCATTGGCGAGCTTGGGCTGCGGCGCGATGGTGCCGGCAGCTGCGGCTTTCTTGATCCAGTCCTCTTCCGAGGTCTTCGGATTCAGCTTCGGACCGCACTCGCCCTGCACGTTGGCGCGCTCGAGACGGCCCAGCACTTCGTCCTGCGCGGCGGCGAGCGAATCCATCGCCTGCTGCGGGGTCTTGGCGCCGGAAGCCGCATCGCCGATATTCTGCCACCAGAGCTGCGCGAGCTTCGGATAATCCGGCACGTTGTTGCCGGTCGGCGTCCATTGCACGCGGGCGGGCGAGCGGTAGAACTCGATGAGGCCGCCGAGCTTGGGCGCGCGCTCGGTGAAGCTCTTGTCCCAGATGTCGCTCTCGCGGATGAAGGTGAGGCCGACATGGCTCTTCTTCAGCGAGACGGACTTCGAGGTCACGAACTGGGCATAGAGCCAAGCCGCCTTGCGCCGATCCACCGGGGTGGACTTTAGAAGCGTCCACGAACCGGCATCCTGGTAGCCGAGCTTCATGCCTTCCTTCCAGTACGAGCCATGCGGCGAGGGAGCCATACGCCATTTCGGTGTGCCGTCCTGGTTCACCACCGGCAGGCCGGGCTTCACCATGTCCGCCGTGAAGGCCGTATACCAGAAGATCTGCTGGGCGATGTTGCCCTGCGCCGGCACTGGTCCCGACTCGGAGAAGTTCATGCCGTTCGCCTGGGGCGGAGCGTATTTCTTCATCCACTCGAGATATTTCGCGATCGAGTAGACGGCGGCAGCGCCGTTGGTGTCGCCGCCGCGATCGACCGACGAACCGACCGGCCGGCAGCCCTCCATGCGGATGCCCCATTCGTCGACGGGCTTGCCGTTGGGAATGCCTTTGTCGCCATTGCCCGCCATGGACAGCCACGCATCGGTAAAGCGCCAGCCGAGCGATGGATCCTTCTTGCCGTAATCCATGTGGCCGTAGACCTTGACGCCGTCGACCTCCTTCACGTCGTTGGTAAAGAATTCGGCGATGTCCTCATAGGCCGACCAGTTCACCGGCACGCCGAGGTCGTAGCCATACTTGGCCTTGAACTTTTCCTTGAGGTCCGGACGCTGGAACCAATCGTAGCGGAACCAGTACACGTTCGCGAATTGCTGGTCCGGCAACTGGTACATCTTGCCGTCCGGCGCGGTCGTAAAGGACTTGCCGATGAAGTCGTTGATGTCGAGAGTCGGCGACGTGACATCCTTGCCCTCGCCCGACATCCAGTCGTCGAGCGCAACAGCCTGCTTATAGCGGAAATGGGTGCCGATCAGGTCGGAATCGTTCACCCATGCATCGTAGATGTTGCGGCCCGACTGCATCTGGGTCTGGATCTTCTCCACCACGTCGCCTTCCTGAATGAGGTCGTGGGTGAGTTTGATGCCGGTAATTTCCGAGAACGCCTTGGCGAGCGTCCTAGCCTCATATTCATGGGTCGTGATGGTCTCGGAGACGACGTTGATCTCCATGCCCGCGAAGGGTTTCGCGGCATTCACGAACCATTCCATTTCCTTCATCTGATCGTCTTTGGAGAGCGTCGAGGGCTGGAATTCGCTGTCGACCCAGCGACGGGCTTCCTCCATGCCTGCAAGCGCGGCGCTCGACCCGAGCGCCAACGCGATTGTGCTTGCCGAGACAAGCAGCGTGAGACGCGACTTTGGCAACATGTTTTCTTCCTCCCATTATCGGCCGGCATTGATCGCCGGTCGGTCTCGTCGGCTCGTTCAAGCCGCAGAGTCTTCTTGACCCTTGCCCTCACACGAAGCGGAACACGGCCGCCGCATAAACAAGAGAAAGGCCGAAAGCCCACCAGAGTTGGTCCGGACCGAAGAGTCCGAGCCAGGCGAGATGGATGAAGGCTGCGCCAAGCAGCGTAATGAAAAGCCGGTCGCCCCGCGTGGTGGGAACGCGCAGCACTCCGACTCGCTCCGTTTCCGGGCGGTAGACGGCAAGTACAGTCATCACCAGGAGAAGGCTGGCGATCCCCGCGAAGAAGAGCGCCGTCTGCCACGTCCAGGCCATCCAGGCGAAATCAGGCATCGGCACTTCCCCTCACACGCGGCCCAAGGCAAAGCCCTTGGCGATGTAGTTACGGACGAACCAGATTACGAGCGCACCCGGCAGGATGGTGAGCACGCCAGCCGCAGCCAGCATTCCCCAGTCCATGCCGGAGGCCGAGACGGTGCGCGTCATGGTGGCGGCGATGGGCTTAGCGTTCACGGTGGTGAGCGTACGCGCCAGCAAAAGTTCGACCCACGAGAACATGAAGCAGAAGAAGGCCGCGACACCGATGCCGGAGGCGATCAGCGGCATGAAGATCTTCACGAAAAAGCGCGGGAATGAATAGCCGTCGATGGCCGCCGTCTCGTCGATCTCCCGCGGCACGCCAGACATGAAGCCTTCGAGAATCCAGACCGCGAGAGGAATATTAAACAAGCAATGCGCCAGGGCAACGGCCCAAGGCGTGTCGAAGAGGCCGATGGCGGAATAGAGGTTGAAGAACGGCAGTGCGAACACCGCAGGCGGCGCCATGCGGTTGGTAAGAAGCCAGAAGAACAGGTGCTTGTCGCCCAGGAAATGGTAGCGCGAGAAGGCGTAGGCCGCCGGCAGCGCGAAGGAGATCGACAGAACCGTGTTGATGATCACGTAGGTGAGCGAGTTGATGTAGCCGGAGTACCAGCTCGAATCCGTGAAGATCTTGATGTAGTTGTCGAAGGTGATCTCGCGCGGCCAGAGCGTAAGGCCCGACGTGATTTCCATGTTGGTCTTCAGGCTCATATTCACGAGCCAGTAGATCGGCAGCATCAGGAACAGGAGGTAGAGCGTCATCACCACGGCCTTTCCGTTGACCTTGGGGCCCGCGATGGCGCGGTTGGCTGCAACCGGCGCTGCCTTGGTGTCGGTGGTTCCAATGGCGACGGTATCGGTCATGCCTCCACCCTTTCGCGATCGGCATCCACATTGGTCATCACCGTGTAGAAGACCCAGCAGATGGCAAGGATGATCAGGTTATAGACGAGCGACATGGCGGCCGCCTTGCCAAGATCGAACTGGCCGAGCGCCAGCTTCACCAGATCAATGGACAGGAATGTCGTGGCGTTACCCGGCCCGCCACCGGTGAGAACGAAGGGCTCGGTATAGATCATGAAGGAGTCCATGAAGCGCAGGAGCACCGCGATCAGCAACACGCGGCGCATCTTGGGTAGCTGGATCGTGCGGAACACGGCCCAGCGTGACGCGCCATCGATGCGCGCTGCCTGATAATAGGCATCGGGTATGGATTTCAGGCCCGCATAGCACAGGAGCGCCACAAGGCTCGTCCAGTGCCAGACATCCATGACGATGATGGTGGCCCAGGCATCGAGCGCATCGCCCGTGTAGTTGTAGTCGATACCCAGACGATTGATGCTCCAGCCGAGGAGCCCGATGTCACCGCGCGCGAAGACCTGCCAGATGGTGCCGACCACGTTCCACGGAATGAGCAGCGGCAGCGCCATGAGCACGAGACAGAGCGCCACCGTCCATCCCTCCCGCGGCATCGAGAGCGCCACGAGAATTCCGAGCGGGATCTCGATGGCCAGGATGATCGCCGAGAACAGGAGCGTGCGCCACAACGCCTCGAAAAAGCGTCCGCCAAGTTCCTTCGACGGGTCGAGCAGTTCCTGGAACCAGCCGATTCCGTTCCAGAAGAACTGGTTGTTGCCGAAGGTATCCTGTACCGAATAATTCACCACCGTCATGATCGGCAGAACCGCCGAGAACGCCACGATGGCGAAGACCGGCAGGACCAGGAACCATGCCTTGTTGTTGAGGGTCTTCATCGCGCATGAACTCCGGCAGGTTCGCCCGGCACCAGATGCCCGTCTGCGTAGATGTGCACTTGGCGCGGATCGAAGGCGAGCGCGGCCTCGTCGCCCTCGATAACCATATCCTCCGGCACGCTCGCGGTGAGCGGGCGACCGCTCATCTCGACACGTGCGAGCCGCGCGCGGCCGATATCATCGATGCGCCTGACACGCACGGGCAGGCCCGTGCCGCGCCGCTGCAGCCGCAGGAACTCGGGCCGGATACCAAGCTCGATCCGCTCGGCTTGAGGAAGCGCCCGGTAGGCGCGCGACAACGCAATGGCCTCGCTACCGATATAGGCCGTTGCGCCCTCCACACGGCAGGGCAGGATGTTCATGCCGGGCGAGCCGATGAAATGTCCCACGAAGGTGTGGGCCGGGCGCTCGAACAGCTCTTCGGGCGTCCCGGTCTGCACCACGGCGCCGTCGTGCATGACAACCACCTTGTCGGCGAAGGTCAGCGCCTCGGTCTGATCGTGCGTCACGTAGATCATAGTGATGTCGAGCGCGCGGTGAATCTCCTTCAGGGTCGAGCGAAGCTGCCATTTCAAGTGCGGGTCGATGACGGTCAGGGGCTCGTCGAACAGGATCGCCGCCACGTCGGATCGCACAAGCCCGCGACCCAGCGAGATCTTCTGCTTCATGTCGGCGGTGAGATTGCTGGCTTTGCGGTCGAGCACGCGCCGGAGATCGAGCAGGCGCGCGATCTCCTCGACCCTGGCGTTGGTGCGCTCGCGAGGTACGCCTCGGTTCTTGAGCGGGAAAGCCAGGTTCTCGCGCACCGTCATGGTGTCGTAGACAACAGGGAACTGGAATACCTGGGCGATGTTGCGCGCTTCCGTGGGAAGATCCGTCACGTCCTGGTCACCGAAGCGGATGCGCCCGCGAGTCGGGCGTACCAGCCCCGAGATGATGTTGAGGAGCGTCGTCTTTCCGCAGCCGGATGGGCCAAGCAGCGCATAGGCACCGCCCTGGCTCCAGACGTGATTGATCTCCTTGAGGGCGTAATCCTGTGGGCCCTGGGGATCGGGCTGGTAGGAGTGGGCGAGATGGTCGAGGGTGATGCGGGCCATCTCGCGCTCCTCAGGCGACCAGCCGGGCGATGTCGGCAGCCGCTAAGCGGCCTGCTCCATCGAATAAGAAGAGATGACGCGGATCGAGATAAGTCATGACGGAGGAACCCGGTTCGAGACGTTTGACGCCCGGCACGAGGGCGATGAGGCGATGCTCGCCCACATCGAGATGCACGAAACTCTCCGAGCCGGTGATCTCGGCGACCGATACGGTCGCCGGAATGGCGAAACTCTCGGCGCTCGAGGGTTCCAGGCTCAGATGATGCGCTCGGAACCCGACGGTGTATTCACCGTCTGGAACATGCCCGAAGCCATCGACAGTGCGGATCTCACGGCCGACGATGAGGCCGAGGGCGCTGCCTGACTTATGCGCCATGAGCTTGTTCAACGGAGGATCGGAAAACACTCCCGCAGTGATCAGATCATGCGGTTGGCGATAGACCTGAGCGGTCGGGCCGAATTGCGTGACGCGCCCTTCGAAAAGAGTTGCGGTATTTCCACCGAGGAGCAGCGCTTCCGTCGGCTCGGTCGTGGCATAGACGAAGATGGCGCCGGAAGCCGCGAAGATGCGGGGCAATTCCTCACGCAGCTCCTCGCGCAGCTTGTAATCGAGGTTCGCCAGAGGCTCATCCAGCAGAACGAGATCGGCCCGTTTCACGAGCGCCCGGGCGATCGCGGTGCGCTGCTGCTGTCCTCCTGAGAGGTTCAGGGGCTTGCGATCCAGATAAGGCTCGAGCTTGAGGAGCTTTGCCGCGTCCCTCACCCGCGCGGCGATCTCGTCGGCCTTGAGGCCCGCTACCCTCAGCGGCGAGGCGATGTTTTCATATACGCTGAGCGACGGATAGTTGATGAATTGCTGATAGACCATCGCGACGCTGCGGCGTTGAACCGCCCAGCCTGTCACATCATGCCCGTTGACGAGAACCCGTCCTGTCGATGGCACGTCCAAGCCAGCCATGAGCCGCATGAGCGAGGTCTTGCCCGCCAATGTCGCCCCCAGCAATACATTGAGGGACCCAGGCGCGAAGGTAAGCGACACCCCCTGGATATGGGTTTCCGCACCGATACTCTTGCTTACATTGTCAAGAACGAGAGTCACCGAGCCGCCTCCCAGGTCCGGCCAGGGGCAGCCTGCGCCATCTTCATCCACCAGTCGGCGGCGACGGCTTCATGTGAGAGCTTATGCCGTGGATCACGGACCCCTGCTCCCATGAGCTTTTCTCCCTAAAGCCCTCGTTATCGGCATTCGTTCTTATCTTTACGCCAAGCCTACGTGGGCCGCGAAGGGAGTGCAAGCGTCTGTCTGAAGCTAAAAGGGCGTACAGAGGGAGCTGCGGGTAAACTCGCTATAGGATTCACGTCCTTTCGCTGAATTTGCGATGGCCGCTGGTCGCCAACCGGCATTCGCCCCGTCAAGAAAAGCCTCACGAATCGAGCACAGGCTCGCCACAAGCGGCTCAAGCGCTTGGCGCGTCTGACTGGTTTCGAATTTCGCAGGTGCGATAGAGATCACCCCGATATCGGGTACGCGACTGCGCTGCTTCGAAGAGAGAGCGGCAGGAAAGAGTCACCTCTTTCCTGCCGATGCCTTAGCGCGATGCCTTGTAGAGTTTGGTGGCGATCTCGAACATCTCTTCGGGCGAATAATCCGGCGTGAATGCCGAGGGCACGCCCGTAAGCTGATGGATCTTGCCGCCGTCCGGCATGCCTTCCACCACCGTCAATTCGCCTGGCGGATCGTCTGGCAGAGCCACCTCGCCATTGCCCCAGATGCCTGCCATCTCCTTGTAGTCATCCGGGCTGAACGTGTAGAGGCGCCGGTGAGAACCTTCCGCGAGGTACTTCTGGCATTCGGGAATGTTGCCCAGCGGGATATTGGGTGTCGGCAGCATCTTCTCGATCTCGACGCCGGTGATCTTCTTCAGCGCCAGTGCATAGGCATGGGCATGAACCGAACCACGGACCAGAAGATAACCGCAGACCTCCCGCCCGGTCGGATCGGAAAGCGTCTCGTAGACGCGCAGCTTGTGCAGCCTGGCTCCGCATTCGAGGTGGAAGTTGTGCAAGAGATCTAGCACGACATTGCCCGTCGTGGTGATGAAGTCATTGTTCCACGATTGGCCATTGCTGTTTACCGGCATAGCCCCGCCGCCACCGGAGAGGAACGCGGCCGCAAGACGAATGTCCTTCATGTCCTCGAAGGGCGCATCGGAAATGTCGGCGCCGCCGACTTCGTCGTCGTTCGCATCATCAGGGCCGTTGTTAAGCATCGCAACCCCGTTGCTGACGAGCTCGACATGGCCGAGCTCCTCGGCCGTGATGGCGGCGACGAGGCTGTAGAAGGGGCGGAGCTTGTTCTTGCTGCGGAAATTGAAGCTTTGGAACATGTAGTTCCCGAGTGTCGACATCTCGCCGTACTTGCCACCCAAAAGTTCCTGAAGGGCCGCGGCGGCGTTCGGATCCTGGCGTTTCGGAGACGGGAGATCGACTTGAAGTTTATCGACACGTAGGAACATGGAAGATCCTCCTCTTGATGAAGACCTTCAAACCAGCCAGCGAGAGCCAAGTTCCTTGGCACTCGGTCTTTTGAGCGCCAGTTTCGATATGCCCCTACATTGATAAGTCCGTACGCCGAGCACAATCGCATTTACGGATACCGTATCAGGCCATGCGCCAGTCACGGTACCGATCACTTTATTTTTGATCGCCGGCAGGCCTCTGCCTGCTTTCAGCGCATTCAAGTTACGAGGAAAGGCTGCTCGCCAGTCGGCGCCAATTCGGATCTTCCGGGCTCTGTTCTTCTCGTACGCCGAAGAACTGAGCGATGAGGCTCCTGTCCTCGGCGTAAAGTTCAACAGACGTGATGATGCCGTGCCGCGTCGGCTTCTGCACCAGCCAAGCCTCGCTGACCAGATCCTGCCGCAGATGAAGGTTGAAGCCGGTGTCGAGAACATTCAGCCATGGCCCCATGATCTTGATGTTCGAAACCGCGCCGTGATGGATCTGAATGCTGCCCTGGTTGCCGACAAAGCACATGATCGGCAACGCCTCGGCAGCGGCATTCTCCAGAAGCTGACGAGGGCTGAGCACATCCAGGCGGTGGACGAATTCACCCTCGAGCGCATCGATGCTCTGCCGCCTGGTGAGGCCGAAACGTCTCATGAGAGGAAAGAACTCATGAATGTCGCGCATGGCTCTGAACGCTTGGCGAAACCCCTCGACATCGATGTCATTCGCAGGAGTCTCGGGCCTTGGAAGCGGCTTGGGCGCCGTCGCGAACTCCAGCGATGAATCGGCAAGCCGGTCCCGAATGGCGTTGAACGCTCCAATATCGGATGTCGCTTTCAAATGAACCTTGAGGACAGCTTCACCTGCTTCATCGAAAATCTGGATGCTGCGTCGGAGCCCTTTTTCATCCGGAATCTCGACAGCGAATGCGAAGCGCCAATGATCGAGGAAGAGCCTGAGGTCAATCGCATCGTTGAGGACAAGCCCGGTCTTCCCGCTCAACGTGATATTGCCGAAGGCGCCCACTTTCTCATGAACGGCCGCGTCATTGCGGGTCAGGGACATCACTTCGCCGAGTTCGGGCAAAGCATGAATGAGATCGGACATCTCGCCGCCGAGTCGAACAACTTCAGGACCATCATGAGAGGCCAGAAGTTCGGCCTCGGAGATTCCAAGCTCAGTGGCGAGATCGCGGCTGCGCTTGCCGCTCGCGTAGAACGGTACCGGCGCAGCCGGAACTCTCGCAACCCTCGATACACTCATCAACAGCCCCCAGTACTCGCACACAGCCGAACTAGGCTGCTGCTGGCTCCATGTGGCGGAAGTTGTTGCCCGCTCCCGCGTGGCCGTCAATGGTAAAAATGTAGATTATAATCATTCTATACTTATAAATATCATCTTAAACTGTCATTCATGTATAGTTTATAATCATTATAATTAAAATAAACGAGACTCATACAGCTTATACAAATTCTAATATTTGTCGAAACTATAGACTCTGCTTATAAACTTAAGTAAAAGCCCTCTCCCAGTGGGGTTGCGGCTGCCGACTCCTGTGTCATTCATCGAGGTCCGACATCTGCGGTCCTGTGAGGCAGCAAAGGGAGCTGACGTGTCCACGTCCAATACCATCACCATCGATGCATCCGCAGCTTCGAGCGGAGTCAATTGGAATACCTACCTCGCGACCTACGCCTCGGGGGCCGGAAGCGAAAAGTTCTATGGCGGCACGCCGGACAGCGTCTTCGGCAGCACGTACTATATGAATGGAAGTCAGCTCGACTTCGGCTTCGCAGACAGCACCGCGCATGTGTTGCTGGATGGCGGCAACTTTGCGTATGACTGGATCCATTACGGCCCGAGCTATCCTCACGCCCTGTCCGGTTACCTGCAAAAAGTCATTCTGGGCAACTGGGTCGAAGGTGTCACCACCGCGACAGAAGGCACGGGAGAGGCTGGCCGGATACAGGGTCTTGAGACTCAGGTCGAGATCTCGGGCTTCGACATCAACGTGGCAGCTCGCACCGGCGCCACACCCGACAACACCATCATGAATCTTTACAGCAGCCTGAAGGCCGGCAATACCAACCCGCTCCAGGGCCTTCAGGCGAGCTATGCCCAGAACTTCATCGGCTCAGGCGGCGGCGACACCTATACCGGCACGCAATTCGACGACACCATCAAGGGCGGTGCGGGCAACGACATCATCGATGGTGGCGAAGGCAACGACATCGCGGTGTTCTCCGGCCGGCRCTCCGACTACAATGTTGTCGAGAACGCCGATGGCAGCTTCACGATCAGCGACAAGCGGGCCACCGGATCGGAAGGAAACAACAGAGTCACCCGCGTGGAAAACTTCCAGTTTTCCGACGCAACCATCACCTCCGACGATGTCGCATCCCAAGGCACGATCGTCATCGATGCCAGCGGCGCCGACGGTATGGATTTCGAGGCGTTCATTCGCGGCGGCTTCATATCGGGCGTCACAGGCGGCCTGCCTTCCTTCGATAATACTCCGCCTACTCCCGTCAGTGCTGCCGGCGAGGAAATGTTCCTGGGCTACGGCGATGGCTCGGCAGGCAAATATGTCTTCGCCCACGGCAGTCTCCAGTACGCCTGGGGAACGCACACCGTTGCCGGAACGATCAACACCATCGAGTATGGAACCCGTGGAAGCGGAAGCTTCGACAGCAACGGCTATTTCGTCGGTGGCAGCGCGCAGCTGAGGATCACCGGCCTCGAGTTGTTCAATGCTGTTCCGGGCAACCCGACCGAAGAAACCGAAATCGAAGCCAATGGAGCGGTCCACAACTTTGCGGCTGCCTATATGGCTGGAAAATCGGCAAGCACTGCGAAGCTGGACACATACGCCAACGCCCTCGACCAGTATGCCCAGCGCTTCATCGGATCGGCCAAGGCAGACTTTTATGCGGGAACGGCCTTTACGGATACCATCAGCGGCGGGAACGGCGACGATGTGTTCGGCGCGACCCAAGGCAACGACACAATCGACGGCGGGAACGACTACGATCAGGCGATCTTCAGCGGTGTGGTTTCAGACTACACGATCACACGGCAGGACAACGGCAGCTACACCGTCGCTCGGAACGATGGAAAAGGCACGACGATCCTGAAGAGTGTCGAGGCCGCGACATTTTCGGATGTCACCCTCGACACCGTTCGCAACGTCCAGCTTCCGGGAGCTCCTCCCAAGGACGTGAAGCTGTCGGTCGCCTCGGTCTTCGAGAGTGCAAGGGTGGGTGATGAGCTCGGAGACCTTTCCGCGCTCGATCCCGAAGGCAAGTCACTCACGTTCAGCCTTGTCAACGATGCCGGTGGGCTCTTCGAAATATCCGGAACGAAGCTACGCCTGAAAGCCGGCTTGGACTACGAGACGGCAAAGAGCCATACCATCCGCGTGAAGGTCACCGACGCAGATGGCCATGTCGTCTTCAAGGAATTCTCGCTGGCGGTCGGGGATGTCAACGAAGCTCCAGGGGGCATCGCGCTTTCGAAGACCGTGATCTCGGAGAATGCCGAGGTTGGCACACGGGTCGGCATGCTGTCTGCGACCGATCCCGAGGGTCATGCAATCGCCTATAGCCTGGCCAACAATCCCGGCGGCTATTTCAGCCTGACGGCGGATGGCAAGCTCACGCTCGCAAAGACGCTCGATTACGAGAAGATCCAAAGCCATACCATCACTGTCCAAGCTACGGATTCGAGTGGTCAAGTGTCGAACYAGCTGATCACGATCGCAGTCGGGGACGAGCTTGAAGCGAGAACCGGATCGACCAGGAACGACGTGCTAAACGGCAAGATCGGCCGGGACAAGCTGTCCGGTGGCGCCGGAAACGACAAGCTCTTGGGCAACGGCGGAAACGATCTTCTCTATGGCGGAAGCGGCAACGACAAGCTGCAGGGCGGGTTGGGCGCCGATAAGCTGAGCGGAGGCACAGGCGCGGATACCTTCATCTTCAGGTCGATCAAGGAATCGACTGTGGAAGCCTCCGGTCGCGACACGATCCTCGATCTCTCGGCAAGGCAGAAGGACAAGATCCATCTTTCCTATATCGACGCCAATACGACGAAGGGAGGCAACCAAGCCTTCTCCTTCATCGGTACGAAGGCGTTCAGTGGCAGGGCCGGTGAACTTCGCTACGAGAAGGCGAAGAGTGACACGTACATTCACGGCGACGTGAACGGCGACAAGATCGCGGATTTCACGATCCATCTCGACGACCGCCTCACCCTCACGAAGACCTACTTCGTCCTCTAACAAGCGAAGGTCGGAGGTGAACGATACCTCCGACCTTCTCATCTGCCGTTTGTTTTCTACACAAGGTCGCTTCTCCTGTGTCTTCGCTTCGTTTCAGCCGCATCGAAATGCCCATGGCTCTGGCCATTCTCGCCGCGTCGGCATCGACCCTCACGGCACAGGAGGTTTCACCAAGCGCGCCAGCCGGCGATGCGGTCATCCACCTTGATGCGATCACCGTGACGGCGACCAAGGCGGGCGAGAGAGTGTATGATTCCCTGTCCGCATCGAGCGTGATCGGCCGGGAGCAGATCGAGACGCAGATTCAGCCGAGCAGCGTGTCAGATGTTCTTCGCCTCATACCRAGCGTGACGACGCAGTCGGCACCGGGCGACCCAGGGGTTGGCGTCAATGTCCGTGGCCTGCAGGATTTCGGCCGCGTGAACGTCCTGGTCGACGGCGCACGCCAGAATTTCCAGCGGGAGGGGCATTCGGCGAAGGGGACCTTCTACTTCGACCCCGAGATGATGAAGTCCGTAGACGTCACGCGCGGGCCTGCCGCGTCGATCTACGGGTCCGGCGCCATCGGCGGCGTGGTGAGCTTCACGACGATCGACGCCGGCGACGTTCTGCCCGACGGCGTTGATGTGGCAGGCCGGCTCAAGGGAGTATGGGAGACGAATGGCAACACGCCCCTCCTGCATGGAGCGGTGGCTGCCCGCCCGAGCGAAAAGTTCGACATCCTGGGAGCCGCAACCTGGCGCTCCGCCGGGGAGTATTATTCAGGCGACGGAACCCTCATCGACGACACGGCGCAGGATCTTCTCTCCGGCCTCTTCAAGACGCGTATCCGCCCGGAAGCCGATCAGGAGATTACGCTGTCGGCCCTGCGCATCGGCAATGATTTCTCCAACGGTCTTTCGACTCTCTACCGGACCGAAGCCATCGCCGATACGTTCACCGCCGGTTACCGGTGGACGCCTGCCTCCCCGGTCTGGGACCTGAGCGCCAAGGTCTATTACAGCGGCACGAATGTGCAGCAGACAACCCTGGAGGGTCTGAACTCGGGAGCCGCCAAAACCTTCGATATCGGCACAGTCGGCTTCGACGTCTTCAACACCTCGCGCTTCGAGACAGGCCCTCTCAATCACGAGATCACTTACGGGGGCGACCTGTTTCAGGACAAGGTCGAAACGAAGGACTCTCTCGGGATCAGCGACCTGCTCACGCCTTCAGGAGAACGCCTTGTCTATGGCTTCTTCCTTCAGGATCGCGCAGCATTCTCGGATTGGCTCGAAGTCATCGGCGCCTTACGTTTCGACTCGTATCGCCTGACAGGCCACGGCATCGAGAACGAGGGCACGCGGCTCTCGCCGAAGATCACGGTCGGAATCACACCCTGGCAGCCCGTGACCTTTTACGCGAGCTATGCGGAGGGCTATCGCGCGCCCGCTCTGACGGAAACCTTGATCGATGGCTTCCACCCTCCCCCGCTGAGCGCGGGGCGGTTCTTCCCCAATCCATATCTGAAGCCCGAGATTGCCCACAACATCGAAGGCGGCATCAATCTGCGGTTCGACAATATCGCTGTCGAGGATGATCGCCTGCGCATGAAATTCGGTCTCTTCCACAATCGGGTCGAGGACTACATCGAACAGGTTTTCATGCGCTTTCCGATCCCTGGCGGATACCAGTACCAGAACATCGCCGAGGCCGTGATCACCGGATTCGAGGCAGAAGGGATCTACGATGCCGGATCCTACTTCATGGGCATCTCCGGCCATGTGCTTCAAGGCGAGAACAGCCGCACCAACGAGGAACTCGTCAAGGTTCCTCCGAGCAGGCTGACGGGCACGTTCGGCATTCGCGCCTTCAACAACCGCCTCGAAGTCGGCACACGCGTGTCACTGGTCGGGACCAAGGACAACGCGGAGGATTTAGGATTCATCGGAGATGCCTACAGCCTGGTCGATCTGTTTGCGAACTGGAACGTCAATGAGCGCGTTACGGCCGGGCTCGTGGTCGAGAACGTTTTCGACCGGCAATACACCGTCTATCTGAACGGCGATCCGAGCCCTGGCCTGAACGCCAAGGCATCGCTGTCGGTCAAATTGTATTGAGGGTGCAGACAAGCCCACATGCATGACATGAGCTGAAGCATATTGAGGGAACGGATATGACAATCACGATCAGGTTGACTGCGGACAACACCGGGAAGGGTGTGAACTTCAACAATTATATGAAGACCTATTTCAGGGATTTCTCCTTAGAGGGATGGCCTTACATCCTGGGCGGCTCCGGCGAGTTTAAAGGAACGCAGATCGTCCTGCTCGGGAACATGAACGGATCGAACACCAAGGCGATCGTGCTGGACGGCAGCGCCATTTCCTACGAACTCGCGAAGCATGTCGTGAGTGGAACGCTGACCACGGTGCGGCTCGGAACACTGGGGAACAGCTACAAGACATCGGGTGAGTTCACCGAGGATGGCGCGGGGCGCATTGCCAACAGCGCGACCCAGGTCAAAATTTCCGGACTCTCGATCATGGGCACGGAGTTCCACTCATTGGTTTCCGGCCTCATGGGCGGGGTTGCTTCAAGCCGGAAGGCCAATCCCGCTGTTCTCAATGCGGCCATCGCCGACGAGGCTCAAAAGCTCATCGGTTCCGGCGGCAACGATACCTATACCGGAACGCGCTTCAGCGATCGGATCACAGGCAATGGCGGCAACGATGCGCTTTCTGGCGGAAGTGGAAACGACATCATCAAGGGCGGTGCCGGCACTGACAGGATGACGGGCGGAGCCGGAGCTGACGATCTTTGGGGCAACGCTGGCGCCGATATATTCATCTTCAAATCGGCTTCCGACAGCACGATCAATGCGGCTGGGCGCGACACGATCTTCGACTTCTCCCCGGCCCAGGACGACAAGATCCATCTGGCGTCCATCGATGCGAACACGCTGAAGCGCGGGAACCAGGCCTTCGACTTCATCGGAACGAAAGGCTTCAGCAAGACAGCCGGAGAGCTGCGCTATGAGCGCGAGCCAAGCGATACCTATGTGTATGGCGATGTGAATGGCGATGGCGTCGCGGATTTTGCCATCCACCTCGATGATCCGTTTCAGTTCACTGAAACTTACTTCATTCTATAGCAAGCAGGCCGGAGAAAGCTGCCTTCCGATGCCAGACCATGAGAGAATGGATTGAAGACATACTCTTCAATTTAGGCTTGAGTCTGGGATATAGGTGACCGCACAGGCCTTTCGAGCCGTTGAGTCGTCTCAACAGGCCCGAAAGAATTCATCGGGAGTGACAGGTTTGGTCAAGAGAATTGGTTCAAAAGCCTGGCGGGTCCAGGTTTCGAACGACGGTGAGATTGTCATCTTGGGTGTTCGCGCCGATACGGGTCGGGAATACGAGATCCTTCTCAGCACGGTGGATTCCACTCCCATGGTGACGGACCTGCTCAACGAGATGGTGCGAACCCATCAGGGAAAGCCGCCCAGAACCTTTTCCGGGGACGCTGGGCCGAACCACGCCAAAAGCGTGCCGGTGCAGCCCTTGAGCACGCGGATCGACCATGGCGGCGACAAGCCTGTCCTGGTCCTGGATTTCGGCGGAACGGTTCTGAAGGTTGCGATCGCCCCTGCTCAACTCCAACAGGCCCTGTCCGCACCCCAGACGTAACGCGGCATGCATCCCCTTCAGAGCTGACCGCCGTCACCCCAACGTTCTAGCAACGCGCAGTAGTCGGCGTCCTGATAACGGGACAGCAGAAAGGCCGGCGCGTAGTCGGGCAGCGTCGACTCCGTGATATGGCGAGCGATGAGTTCTCCGCCCGCGCATGACGCCATCACGCCGAAGCCCGAATAGGCACACGAGATGTAGGCGCCTTCGACCTGAACGGGTCCGATCAGGGGCCGGTTCTCCTGCGTTCTCATGTAGTAGCCGCCGTCGATATAAGGCCGCGGCGTCTCCCCGTTATAGACCTTGAGCCCGGGCACCATGGTCGACATGCCGCGCAGCGCGATCTCGGGGTAATATTCCGGCTCGGGCAGCGGAAAGATCGGATCGACCGCATCGCCATGGTGGTTGTAGAGGATGAGCGTGGCCGATGCTCCATCGGGCCGCCCATGCACGCCTGCGGGAAATGTCCCAAGAAGCCATCGGGCTTCTTCGTCGGCCTCGAGCGCGGCGCGCTCCTCATCGCTCCAGGGAAGCTGCTGCTCGTCGAGCCAGATCAGCATCGGCGCATTGCGCGGCATACCGCCAAGGGTATCGGGAAAGCTGACCTTGAAATGACGCTCGGCCCTGATCGGCAAATCGACGCCGATCATGCGCGCCATCTCGGCTTGCATCGGCCCGGCGGCCAGCACCACATGTGTCGCCGCWAGCGTCCGGCGCTCACCCTCCTGCTCGATCTCGACCCCGCGGGCCCGGCCGCCTCCCATGTCAATGGCGACAACCCTACCCTTCACGATCTGCACGCCGTGCGCGCGGGCTTCTTCCAGCAGCACCATTCCAAGCTGCTGGGCGCTGAGCCACCCTGCGCGTCGGGCATGCGCAACCGCAACCGTCTCGGGCGCTAGATAAGGGAAATGACGGCGGATAAGACTTACATCGGTGATGACGTCCGCGCCCTTCAGCGCATCATCGAAACCACGTTCGGACGACGGTATATAGTCACTCTGCGCCGTAGTGTGAAATCTTGCGGCACCGCCGCCACGCGCCTCGGCCGATCTCGCCATTTCCTCAAGAAAAGAGATCTTGCCCACATCGGAGGTCGCGAAGACATAGCCTCGACGATTGAGATTGATCCGGTTGTCGGTTGCCCGCGCGATCCCCTCGATGAGATCGATGCTGCGGTCCATGAAAGCGGTCATGGCCCAATCAGGGCCGGGCCACCAATTGCGGTAGGCTTCGGTCGATTTATCCGACGTGAGCGAAAGGGGATTGCCCTCATCGACCAGAGTCACATGCTCAACGCCATGTTCGACGGCGAGAGAATAGGCTGCTGCGACGCCAGCGATGCCGGCCCCGCAAATAACAACTCTCGATGATGAATGCGACATCGCGGCCCCATGGGTCAGGCCGCCCACCGCAGCCGGGAGAACTAGGCCTCATATAGCAGACCGAGCGGCCGGACGGCAGCTGCTTTTTCAGTAGAGCCGGAAAACTACCTGCCCTATCGGAAAGGGCTATTGACGAGGCAAAGAGCGAGGGCCGACCCCATTCCGAGTTCCAGGCTGCTAAAATCCGGGAACCTTTCAGGGTGCCTCCCATCCAACGTGGATGTGCAGACCGAAAACAGGTCTGGCGCACCAACGGAGGATGCCATGAGGACTGCTTTCACCGCACTTGCCCTAGCCGCCGCTCTCACCTTGCCGGCTTTGGCGGCCGACCAAGTGGAGAAGGCCCCGCCCACCGGCGCCTACAAAAAGGTGAGCGAGCTTGTGAAGCTGCCCGACTTCCTGCCAGGTCTCGGTCAGCTCTATGTCAATCCCGCAACCCTGCCGGCGGGCCCCTTCCTCGCTTATGACCACGATGGCCGACTCGTCAGCACGGTTTACATGCTGCCCATCGAGGATCTTTCGAACAAGGACAAGCGCTTCGACGATCTAGCAGCGCCCGGCGGCAAGGTTGATCATGTGGATGTGTACTTCAACGCCGGACATCCCGGCGTCGAAAAGCCCCATGTCCATGTCGTTCTATGGCATGTGCCGAAGGCCGATGAGAAGCGGGTGGCCGCGAAGTGATCACATCGCGCAGACACTTCCTGCAGATCGGCGGGGGAATCCTCGCCGGTTTTGCCTGGCCCCGGCTTGCGCTGGCCCATGAGCCGGTCGAGATTCGGATGCAGGGCAATGCCGATGGTTCTCACGTCTGGTTCAATCCGATCGGCCTGCGCATCGAGCCTGGACGGACCATCCGTTGGATCAACCTGGATCCTGGAAATTCCCACACGGCAACAGCTTACCATCCGAAGAACTTTGAGCACCCCTTGCGCATTCCTGAGAAGGCCGAGCCATGGAACTCGGATTACCTGCTGCCGAATGAGAGCTTCTCGGTCACGCTTACGGTAGAGGGTGTCTACGACTTCTTCTGCATCCCTCACGAGCATGCGGGAATGGTCGGACGCATCATTGTCGGCAAGCCGGAGGAACATCGCCAAGCCGCAGCCGCGATACAGGGCAAGGAACCAGTTCCAGATATTGCGCTCCGCGCATTCCCTTCGGTCGATGAGATCATGCGTCAAGGTATCGTGCGGCGCATTTCATAGGCATACTGGAGTCTTCGGGAACCTTTATCGTTCTGGCCTATCTAATCGCTAGGCACAGGAGCTTGGCCATGCAGTTCAAGACGCTTGCGGCACGATTGGAGGACCTGGACGATAAAGGCTTGGTCGAGCTCGCCCGCGGGAGAGAAACGGGTGCCTTCCGTCAGATCATGCAAAGGCATAACCGCCAGCTCTACCGTATTGCCCGCAGCGTTCTTCGGGACGACAGCGAGGCAGAAGATGTCGTCCAAGAAGCATATACACGCGCCTTTGCCCACCTCGACCAGTTCAGAGGCGAGGCGAAGCTCTCGACTTGGCTCACGCGCATCACCCTCAACGAGGCGCTGGGCCGGCTGCGGCAGCGGCGGCCCTCGGTTGATTTGGCAGCCATCGACTCCATCAACGATCAAGGGGAGGCACGAGTGATCTTCCTGCCATCGGCTCGTCAGGACGGCGATCCGGAAACGACTGTCGCCAGAGCCGAGATACGGCGCCTGCTCGAACGGGCGGTAGATCAGCTGCCCGATCCGTTTCGCACGGTGTTCATGCTCAGAGATATCGAGGAGATGAGTATCGAGGAAACCGCATCTCATCTCGGTCTGCGCCCGGAAACCGTAAAAACCAGGCTGCATCGCGCCCGGCGTCTTCTGAGACAGTCTCTCGATAAAACCCTGTCATCCGCACTGGCCGATGTCTTCCCGTTCGGAGGCGCTCGTTGCGCTCGGATCACGGAAGCTGTCTTGGGGCGGCTCGGCTTATCGGAACAGCCTGGAGAGTAGTCTGCGGGGGATCTTCAGAACCGTATTCCTCCGCGTCTCTGCTGGAGCAAACACGCTGTCACGACGCTCTTCGAAGGCGAAGCGATACATGCGAAGAAAGCGATGGAGCATCGCCGCAAAGGCGCGTCTTGATGAGAACGTAAAGGGACGATCTATAGCAAGTGACGAGGGGAAAGCCCTACAACCCTCGTAGTGTTTTGGTGGGTGATGTAGGGCTCGAACCTACGACCCGCTGATTAAGAGTCAGCTGCTCTACCAACTGAGCTAATCACCCGTTACCAAAACGCTTTCAGCGGCGCGTTATCCGCTGAAGAGGCCGTGCGTGTAACAAACCGCACGGCCCCTGTCTAGCCCATTTGCAAAGGTTTTTCCGTCAGGCGGCGGATTTCGATTTTCCGCGATGATAGCTGCCGTCGCCGCGGGTGAGAACGCGGTCCTCGTCTTGGATGTCTCCGGGCTGAATCTCGTCCTGGGCAGCCAATTCCTTCCAGAGGGGAATCAGGCGCTCGACGTCCAGGCTCGGCCAGGTTTCGACGCCGTCGAGCACGAAATAGGTCTCCTGATAATCGTCGATCCGGTAGAGGGTACGCATGACCCGGCCGAGGTCGAAGGCGACCCGGTTCGGCGAGGGGCTCTCCAGCGCGAAGATCGTCTCGCCGGGGGAAGAGGCGATGCCGGCACCGACGATCCGCATGCCCTCCGGCGTCTGGGCGAGACCGAACTCCACCGTGTACCAGTAGAGCCGCGCCAGATACTTTAAGGCCCCGTGCTCGGCGGCCACGAGGCCAGCCTTGCCGTAGGCCTCGAGATAATCCGCATAGATCGGTTGCATGATTAGGGGCACATGCCCGAACACATCGTGGAAGATGTCCGGCTCCTCGATGTAATCGATCTGCTCAGGCTTGCGGATCCAGAACCCCGCCGGGAACTGGCGGTTTGCCAGCATGCGGAAGAAGGCGAGATCAGGGATCAGTCCCGGCACCGCGGCCACCTCCCAGCCCGTTGCAGCCTTCAGGCGCTGGTTCATCACGCGGAAGTCGGGAATGCCCTCCTCACCGATGCCGAGGCTGTCCAGGCCCTCCAGGAACTGATCCGCGATGCGGCCCTTCAGGATCTCGCGCTGGCGCTTGGCAAGCGTCCGCCACGTGGAATGGTCGGTCTCCGTATAGGTTTCGAAGCCCTGGTCGCGGATGTAGTCGCGCGGGTCATCGCTGCCGCTCGCGGTATTCATGACGTTCTCCTCCGTTTTATTGTGACGGAATATTAACACCCTGCCCCGGTCATTATCCGCCCGAACGCCCCTGGAACTTGGCCAGGACGGTCATAAAATGACCTTAAGATATCGACGAGGTCATCCATGAAGCGCCCCCTCTCCCCATCCGACAGGCGGATCCTGCGCGTACTCCAGGGCGAGGGGCGGATGCCCAATGCGGCCTTGGCCGAAAAGGTCGGGCTTGCCGCCTCCCCCTGCCTGCGGCGGCTCAAGGCGCTGGAGGAGGACGGAATCATCGAAGGCTATCGGGCGCTGGTGAACCGCAAAGCTTTGGGCTTCGAGGTGGAGGCATTCGTGTTCATCAAGCTGGAGCAATCGGAGCCCGGCTGGCGCACGCGCCTCGTGGACCGCCTGAAAGGCTATGAGGAGGTCATTGCCTGCCATGCCCTCGCCGGCGAGGTGGACCTCATCGTCCATGTGGTGGCGAAAGATATCGAAGATTTCGGCGAGTTCACTATGAACCGCGTGCTCACCCTGCCCGGCGTCGCCGATGTGCGCTCGAGCTTCGTGCTTTCGACGATCAAGCCGCAGAGTGCGTTTCCGGTGCCGGAGACTTAAAGCAGACGGCACCTCGTGATATAAAGTGTCAGCGTGGTGAGGATTCCAAGGCTAGCTTTCCATGTTCGACGAAGACGATGAAAAGCGCTTTCCCCGGCTGACTCTATGGCAATTCACCAAGGGCTTCTTCAGCACCATCTTTCTGGCAACGGGCTGGCTTGCCAGCTTAGGGAGCAGCTTTTGGAGCTTCCTGGTTTTGTGGCTCTGGAGCGAGCACGCAGAAACTAAACTTGGTGGCAGGAAACATACCGGTCACGGAAGTCACACGCGATCGCCAAAAGAAAAGGGCCCGCCGAGCGAGCCCTGATCTCAAGTTGAAGAAGCGAGTAATTACTCCGCCGCGTGCTGCGCGTGCAGGCGTGCGCCTCGGCTCATGAGCTTGTTGAGCGCGCCGAGATAGGCTTGCGCGGAGGCCACCAGCGTGTCGGGATCGGCGGCGCGGGAGGTCACGCTACGATCATCGGCGGAGAGGCGCACCGAGACTTCGGCTTGGGCGTCCGTGCCTTCCGTCACCGCGTGAACCTGATAGAGCTCCAGCACGGCTTCGTGCGGCACAAGCGCCTTGATGGCATTGAAGGTGGCGTCCACCGGGCCGTTGCCTTCTTGCTCCTCGATCACCGTGTTGCCGTCGACCATCAGGCGCATGGTGGCGCGCTGCGGGCCGCGCGTGCCGGCGACGATGGAGAGCGAGACCAGCTTGATGCGGTCATGCGCGGTAGCGATGTTCTGATCGACCAGCGCCTCGATGTCTTCGTCGTAAACGTGCTTCTTGCGGTCGGCGAGATCCTTGAAGCGCTCGAAGGCATCTTGGAACTGGTTATCGGAGAGGCTGTAGCCCAGCTCTTCCAGCTTGTTGCGGAAGGCCGCGCGGCCGGAATGCTTGCCCATGACCAGCGAGGTCTTGGATACGCCGACGCTCTCCGGCGTCATGATCTCGTAGGTCTGCGCGTTCTTCAGCATGCCGTCCTGGTGGATGCCGCTTTCATGCGCGAAGGCGTTCCGGCCCACGATGGCCTTGTTATACTGCACAGGGAACGAAGTCGCGGCGGAGGCGAGCTTCGACGCGCGGGTCAGCATCGTCGCCTCGATGCCGGTCTCGTAGGGCAGCACGTCGCCGCGGGTCTTGATCGCCATCACGATCTCTTCCAAAGCCGCATTGCCCGCGCGCTCGCCGATGCCGTTGAGAGTGCATTCGATCTGGCGCGCGCCGCCTTCCAGCGCAGCCAGCGAGTTCGCGACAGCGAGGCCGAGGTCGTTGTGGCAATGAGCGGAGAATATCGCCTTGTCGGCATTCGGCACGCGCTCGCGCACGGCCTTGAACATGGCGCGGTATTCATCCGGCGTCGCATAGCCCACCGTGTCCGGCAGGTTGATGGTGGTGGCGCCGGCCTTGATGGCGGCTTCCACGCAGCGGCACAAATAATCGATGGGCGTGCGCGTGGCGTCCATGGCCGACCACTCGATATCCTCGATGAGGTTGCGCGCCTGCGTCACGGTGGTGGTAATGATCTCCAGCACCTCTTCCTCCGACTTGCGCATCTGGTGTGCCAAGTGGATCGGCGAGGTGGAGACGAAGGTGTGAATGCGGGGCCTGACTGCATGGCGCACCGCCTCGCCCGCACGGGCAATGTCGGCGGAAATCGCGCGCGCCAGACCGGCGACGGTCGCGTTCTTCACCTGCTGGGCGATCAGGGAAACCGCCTCGAAATCGCCGTTGGAGGCAATCGGGAAGCCCGCCTCGATCACATCGACGCCCATGGTGTCGAGGAGGGCTGCAACCTCCAGCTTCTCTTCCAGGGTCATGGTCGCGCCGGGGCATTGCTCGCCGTCGCGCAGGGTGGTGTCGAAAATGATGACGCGGTCCTTGGAGGAGCCGGAATTGGTGGCGGTCATGGTCTTGTCCTTCTCGGGGGAGCGGGCCAGGGATAGGTCACGCGCTCAAGGTTGTTCCTGCTTTTCTCGAGACCCCTGAGTGCCCAGGCGACAACGCCCAGCCGACCCTCAGGGGCGGCTAAGGAGAAGGAGGCCAAGGAGACGCGCGCGACCGGCCGCGGAAGCGGTGCCGTTCTTTTCTGCGCTCTGGGAGCCGATGATCATCGCTGCCCAATCCTCCAAAGGCCGCGGCCCTGCCGCGAACAACGGCTCGTTTGTAGCGAGGGAACCCTGAAATGGCAAGCCGTTGAAACAAACGAAAAGTCAAAGCTCGACTATTGTATGGGAAATATCACACGCCCGATCAGGACTGGAAGGACGGAAAATCGCACTAGATCAGGTCAAGCTTGGCTTTTATTCAATCTGGACCATCAAATCAAAGGGGCTTCTCATGAAACCTTCCATCCGCCTGCTGTGCCTCAGCGGCCTTGTGACCCTGCCGCTGGCTGCCTGCAACCAGACGGCCTCGACGGCCCCCGCTCCGTCTAGCACCAGCGTCACTCCTTCCAGCTTCAGCATGCCAGCGGGCTCCGGCTGCCAAGGCGAGGTCGCCCGCTACCGGGCCGTCATGACCAACGACCTCGCCATGGGCCATGTCAATCAATCGGTCTTCAACCGGGTCGAGCGGGAAATCGCACAGGCAGAAACCGCCTGCACCGCCGGGCGCGATGCGGATGCCGTGCGGATGATCAACGCAACGAAGCGGCGCCACGGCTATGCGTGAGTGAAGACCCACTCGAAGAAGGATTGCAGGAAGAGCGGCATCGTCTCGTGGTCGATATCATTCACGCTGCGGACGATCCGCACATCCTGCAATTCGGGTTCTGCCTCCTTAGCGATATTGGCGCGGATCATCGCTGCGCCCTCCTCCGCCGTCATCGGCATCGTCACCATGCGCAGCAGGGCGATGGTCGGCCAGCGCTGAACGATGATCCATTCGTCATCGACATGAAATTCGGTCTCCGTGAGGCCCGTTTCTTCCGTCAGTTCGCGGGTCAGGCTCGTCGCGAGATCGACGCTGCCGTCCAGCCTCAAGTCTGAAAGATCAGGCGTGCCCGCCGCGAAATAAACGCGGCCCGCATTCGTCGTATGCGCCGCCATCACGCCGCAGATGAAGGCACCATCCGAGCCGCGCAGAGCCCCCATGGCAAAACCGTTCGCGATGCTTTTATCGGGATAACCA
>NZ_JBFUMH010000074.1:0-23669 GCF_054049475.1 Microvirga sp. P5_D2
CCATAGCGTGCCACAAGATCGCCGGGACGGTTGATGTTCTCCGAGAAAACCCTGGCGACCTTGCGCAGGCATTCGTCACCCGCCTGATGGCCGTAGACGTCGTTGAAGGATTTGAACTGATCCACATCGATCAGAAGAAGTGAGAGCGCGGTGCCTTCGCGGGAGGCTCTGAGCCATTCGGTGGCGARCTGCCGGTCGAATGCGCGCCGGTTGGCAAGGCCGGTCAGCCCATCCGTCGTGGCAAGCACGGCAAGCTCGGCTTCCATCTCTTCGCGCCGGAGGAGTTCGCCCACGAGCCGCCAGCCCAGGATGCCGATGATCGCCACGAGGAATGTGACGCCGATGATGCGCGACTGGAGTTCCTGCGTCCAACGCGCAAGCGCCTGCTCCTCGCTGACGGCCGTGAGCAGCGTGACGGGATAGATGTGGTTTCGCTGATAGCCGCTTAGGCGCGTCACGCCATCGATCGGCGACTTGTAGACATAGGTGCCGCTCGGCATTCCACCTCCGACCCACGGCGCAGTCGATTGACGCATGCCGATCACGCCATCGACAAGCGGATAGCGCGAGAGAACGGCGCCGTCGGCGGAATTGAACAGAACCACCGCGCCTTGCGAACCGAGATCGAGGCGGCTGAAGAAATTCGCGAAATAGCGCGGCGGGATGCTGGCCAGAACGACGCCGCCGAACGAGCCATCGGGCTTGTTGACGCGCCGCGACATGGTCATCACCCAATCGCCGCCGAGCGGATCGCGGGTGATGGGGCCGAAGAACCATTTGCGGTCGGGCGAATTCAGATGGTGCTTGAAGAACGCCTCCTGCTGCCCGTTCACCTTGCGGCTATGCCCGGGAAGCGACGAGCTGAGGATGTACCCGTCATCCCCGTAGATCGACAGGGACTTCAGCGCCTGCAGGGTCTGGATGCGCTCGGCGAGGAAGTAATCCATGCGCGCGATGTTCTGAGTCGACACGCCCTCTCGCTCCACCCGGTCCACCATGTCCACCACGATGGCATCGGCGAGGTTGAAGGTATCCTCCGCATGCTGGGCGAGGGATTTGGAGAGGTTCTGGGTTTCGGCCGAGACGCGGCGGTATTCCTCGTCGCGCTCGCCCCAGTCGCGCCAAGCTTCGAGGCCGACAATGACGAAGCACACGACCGCGACGAAGATTTTGAGCCATCTTGCCGAAGATCGGGATTTGGTCGTGCTGGAGATCATCGGCTCTCGCTGCTTCTTACGTTGTAGCGAGTTTGAGGCCGAGGATGCCAGTTACGATCAGGCCGATGCAGGCAAGGCGCATGGCCGTTGCCGGCTCACCGAGCAGATAGATGCCGAGCAGGGCGGTGCCAACGGTGCCGATGCCGGTCCACACGGCATAGCCCGTTCCGACCGGGAGGGTTTTGAGCGCGAGGCCCAGCAACACGACGCTGGCGACCATGCTCAGGCCGGTGAGAACCGAGGGAACGAGGCGCGTAAAACCTTCCGTGTACTTCAGCCCGATGGCCCAGCCGATCTCCAAAAGACCGGCCAGCACAAGATATGTCCACGCCATGACAAGGCCCCCCACCACCTGCCGGTGGCTTCCCACCGGTTGATGGGCTCGCGCAAGTTTGCCTTGCACTCTTCAGGTATACAGGCGGCGGTTGCACGGCTCAATAGAGCGTCCGGCTAAAAAGAAACGGCTCCTAGCCGCTGAAGCCCTGGTTTATCTTGGCTCTCAGTCCGCTTCCTGCTGGGAGGGACGGGCGGAGGGCGCAAGTGACGCATAGGGATTGAAGGGGGAATAGATCTGGTGCTTCCAGGAGTCGCCGCAATTCACGCAGATCGAGCGGACCATGTGGTCGCTCTGCTCCATGCGCTTGAGCAGCCGCTCCTGCCGCTTCTGTGCCTCGCCGGGCTCGGGCTCATAGCCGGATGGGCGCACCCTGAGCTGCAGGGCCTTGCTTCCGGCTGCCTCCTGGGCAAGGGCAGGGCTCGCTGAGAGACCGGCAAGAACAGCAGCAAGAATGAAACGGTGCATCAGATTCCCTTGAACGGTTTGAATATCAACGACTGGACTCTACGCAATACTATTCGTCAATCCCCAGATGTGCATTACGACGTTTGGAAGCAGCGGGCGGGGGCTAATCCCACGTGTGCTGGAGCACAGCCCGACCCATTCCGGGAAGGTGGGGAATAAATTTTCAGTGTCGACAAGATTTATAAGAATTTCAGTAGTTTAGCACGCATTGCATGCGCTTTTGAATATTGTTCCCAAAAAAATCAAAACAAATATTTCTGCCATAACATCACGTCCCTATATATTTATATAGGAGATAACATTTCAAAGATGCCTAAATGGCCAAGCTTATCCGTTAAATAGGGTGGGCTGGCATATGGTATCTCACAGGAACAACTCAGCTAACATTTCATATGATGGCAAGGCCGAATTTCCGTGTTCGGCATCGGCTCTTTCTATTCTCGTTCCAACGGCGATTCTAGGTACTTTTCTGTGGTCGCAACCCGCTGGCGCAGCATGCCTTGCAACGGGCGACGTCATTACCTGTTCGGGCACAACCACGGTCACAGACGATCTTCTCGTTTTCAGCACGAAGAGCGGCACGTCCATTATCAACGATGGGGATGCCTTTGCAGGTGGTTCCAAAGGCGTTGGCCTCGTTGGAACGGGCGACAGAATTTCGATCGCGAACAATGGCACGCTTGGGACAGCTGGCAATGCGGGCCACGCGATCAGCGTCCTCGGCCATGACGGTACGCTCCTTAACAAAGGAGAGATCAGGACGAGCGGGATCTCGCCGGACGGTCTTCATGCAGAAGGCAACAGAAATCAGCTCGTCAATGCCGGTATCATCAAGAGCGGCCCCGCCGGCGACTTTGTCGCCGGCCTCTCGGCCCTTGGAAACAATAACCAGCTGATCAATACGGGAACACTGCTCATAGAGGGATTTAACTCATCAGGCCTGCGTGTCTTTGGTGACGGAAACGCACTGACGAACAATGGCAGCATCACCACCAGTGGTGCGAGCAGCACAGGCATGAGCGTCTTTGGAACCGGAAACACTTTGGTAAATGCCGGGACCATTACCGTAACGGGCAAGGAATCAGCTGGAATTCTAAGCAACAGGATCAACCCAGGAACAAAGGACTTCAGCAACAGCAACACGTTGATCAATCGCGGCAAGATCCTGGTATCCGGGGAAGGTTCGTACGGCGTTCATACTTTCATGAGCGGTCGGATGACGGTCGTGAACGAAGTCACAGGCGTCATCGAGAGTCGGAAAGACGCCGCCATCAAGTTCGACGACAACACTTTCAACATCGGCAATGACCGCGTGGAGAATTTCGGGCGTATCTCCAATCTCAGCGGTGGCGTTGCGGTTGATCTCGGCACGGGCGACGACACATTTCTGATCGGCTCTACCTCGCAGATCGATGGCGCCATCGAGGCGGGTGCTGGCTTCGACACGTTTACCCTGAGCGGCAGCACCGATGCGATGCTCGACCTCAACAGGAGCGCAGTTCGCAGCTTCGAACTCCATGAGAAAGTCGGCTCTTCCACTTGGACAATCAGCGGCACCAATAACCGTGCCATGCCTTGGGAGATCCGTGAAGGCGGCCTGATGATCACGGGCACGCTGGGCGCAGCCAGCATGAATGTTCATGACGGCGCGACGCTCGGCGGCACGGGAACGGTCGGGGCCATCACGGCGAGAACAGGCAGCGCTCTCTCTCCCGGCATGAACGGCATCGGATCGTTGGCCGTTACCGGCAATGTGATTATCGCCAACGGCACGACCTATCGGATCGATCTGAATGCCGGCGGCCAGAGCGACAGGATCGTTGGGCAGGGCACAGCGAAAATCAGTGGCGGCAGCGTGCGCGTCAGTGCGCTTCCGGGCGACTACCGTCCGGGCAGCCGGTGGACGATCCTGACGGCGCTCGGAGGTGTGAGCGGCCAATTCTCCAACGTCACGACCAACCTTGCCTTTTTCAAGCCTGTGCTCACGAAAGATGGGCAGAACGTTTATCTGGTGCTCGCCCGCACCAGCAATCCGCTGCCGGAAGACCGGCCCCTGATCGATCCTTTCATCCCGCTGACGGAGGATGAACTGCCGGATGTGCTCGGTCTCACCTCGGGCGAGCCGCTGGTGAGTGCGACGACCGCGATCCTGGCTCATGACGATCTTTTTCGTGCCGCCGTTCTGTGCCGCCTGCGCTGCTCGGAAGGCATGCCCGGATTCGGCACCGCGGATACGGCGGCGTCTGTCGCCGTCACGTTGCCTCAGCGTGACTGGACCATGTGGGCGAAGGCCATCGGATCGTGGGGATCGACCGATGCGAGCGCCGCCTCGCACGGCATGGAGCGCAGCACGGCGGGCCTTGTGTTCGGCGTCGATGCAGGCTTCGGAACGCCTTATCGTCTCGGTGTCGCCGCGGGCTATTTCTCGACCGATCTCGACATGAGCTCTCTCGGTGCGTCCGGCAATGTGGAGAGCCTGCATATCGGTGCGTATGGCTCGGCCTCGTTCGACCGGCTCAACCTGCGCGGTGGCGTGGCTTATGCGCATCACGAAGTCGACATGGGGCGCTCGTTCTCGTTCACCGGCTTTTCCGGTGCGATGCATTCCGGCAGCGGCACCGATTCCATGCAGGCCTTCGGGGAGATCGGCTATGAAATTCCGCTGAGCGAGAACGTGTTCCTGGAACCCTTCGCGGGCCTGGCGCATATCCATATCGCCAGCCGCGGCGTGCTGGAGGAGGGCTCGGTTGTTGCCGTGACCGGCGACGTTCATTCCTTCGACACCACCTACACGACGCTCGGCGCGCGCCTCGTCGCAACGATCCCGACAGAGCGGGGTAACCTGACCTTCAAGGGTCTGCTCGGCTGGCGTCACGCCTTCGGCGACATCGTGCCGAAGGCCACTTTCTCCTATGTGGGAGACGGCCGCCCGTTCCTCATCTCCGGTGCACCCATCGACAAGGACAGCCTTGTGGTGGAAGCCGGGCTGAACTGGGAGGTCTCGAGTAAGGTCACCCTGAATGTGACTTACGCAGGCACTATGGGACGCCGCGACCAGGAACATACGATCCGTGGCGGCATCAATATCAGGTTCTGAAAACAAAGGAGGCGCAGGGTCTCGCCTGCGCCTCCATGCACCCGCTTTGCCGTGTGGGATCAGATGAAAAAGAAGTCGTCGAATTTGAGGGTGAGGCCCTTCTTCACCTGCGCGAATTCGATGGCGTCTTTCGCGCCCGATCCGTCGGCATCGAAGGAGATGATGCCCGTCTTCTTGTTGTGGATGAAGTAATCGTCCTTATCCTTCGCCTTCGTGCCGGAGGTAAAGTACTTCTTGGCGAGAACGACCGGGTTGTCCTCCGTTGCGCTCTTGGCGAACTTCTTCAAGGCCTTGTTGGTGAAGATCTTGAGATCGAGCCAGATCGCGTCGTCCGCCGGGTTGAAATCGGTGATCGTATCGAAGTTCACCTTGCGGTCGGTCTTGGACGTGCCGAGCTTGGTATCGAACACGAACACATCCTGGCCTGTGCCGCCGGCGAGCTTGTCATTGCTTTTGCCGCCGTAGATCCTGTCGGCGCCGGGCGTTCCGATAAGTGTGTCCTTGCCGGCGCTGCCGCGCAGGATATCGAGCTCGTCGCGCACGGTGATGGTGAAGGTCTCGCTGGTCACGCCGCCTTGGCTGTCGGTCATGACGACCTGGATTTTGTGCGAGGCCGCTTTCTCGAAGTCGAGGCTGTTCGCCACGACGAGTCGATTGTTCTCGATCTTGAAAACATCTCCACCGCCGGCAAGGCTGTAGGTAACCCCGATGCCATTGACATTGGTGGGGCTGAATGTACCGACGACGGAGCCGGCTACAGCGTTCTCGCCGATTGAGAGAGCACTGAGGGCTGGCTTGAGGATGAGATCGTCATTGAGGATGGTCGCGAATGCGCTGCCCGCATCCGATGCGATCGCGGCATCCGTGGGATTCGAGAGAGAGATCTTGAATCTCTCGTCCGCTTCCCCGATCGCATCTGCCTTAACTTTTACGGTGACGATAGCCGTCGTCGAGGTGCCGCTGAACGTTACCGTGCCGGACTTCGCCTCGACATCGTTAGCATCGAGCCCGGTCAACTCCCAGATGGCTGTGGGATTGCCAGCCGTGTTGCTGCGGGTCACCGTAAAGGTGAAGTCTGTCCAGCCACCGCCATTGCCTTCGGCCTTGTCGGCATCCGTGGCTGCGATTGCCAGCGTCGGCAGGTCGTCGTCCTGAATTGTGCCGTTGGCGGTGGCCGTGGTGATGATCGCACCAACCGCTTCCGACAGGGTCACCGCGAAGGCCTCGTTGGCCTCGATCACCGCATCGGCGCGCACCCGCACCGTGATGAGTGCGGTGGTGGCGTCGGCGACAAAGGTCACTGTGCCCGAGGTGGTCTCGAAGTCAGCCGCATCGAGGCTGCCGGAGAACGGAATGCTCCAATTGGCGGTCGGACTGCCGGTCACATCGGAGCGGGTCACCGTGAAGGTGAAGTCCGTCCAGCCGCCACCATTGCCTTCGGGCTTGGCTGCGTCGGTTGCCGCAATCGACAAGGTCGGGACCGTTGCAACGTCGTCATTGTTCACAATAACCGAGCCGGTATTGTTAGCGCCGACAACGGCATTGCCGCCAGCCTCCGGGGTCAGAGTGAGAGCATAGGTCTCGGTGTCTTCGAGGATCGTATCCTTACGCACCTTGATCGTGAGTATCTTCATGGCTTCGTTGGCCGCGAATGTGATCGTGCCAGTCAGAGCTTCAACGTCGTCTGCGGTCAGCTCTGCACCCCCTGACAGTGTCCATCGCACAGTCGATGAGGAGGTCAGGTCAGTACCGGTGCGTGTGAGAACGAAGCTACAGTTCGTGTACTCTGCCGTAGCTCCAGACGGATTACCTTCAAGCTGTGTAATCGAAGGAGCCGTTGTGCCAGAGAACGACACGACAGGGAAGTCGTCGTTCTGGATCGTGCCGTTGGCGGTGGCCGTGGTGATGGTCGCACCCACGGCATCCGACAGAGTCACCGTGAATGCTTCGCTGGCCTCGATCACGGCATCGGCGCGCACCCGCACCGTGATGAGCGCGGTGGCTGCATCGGCGGCAAAGGTCACCGTGCCCGAGGTGGTCTCGAAGTCAGCCGCATCGAGGCTGCCGGAGAGCGGAATGCTCCAATTGGCGGTCGGGCTGCCGGTCACGTCGGAGCGGGTCACCGTGAAGGTGAACTCGGTCCAGTCGCCGCCATTGCCTTCGGGCTTGTTGGCGTCGGTTGCAGCGATGGACAGTGAAGGCAGCGTTGTCATTGTGGTAAGATCGACCTTCCGATCACTGAACTGAATGTACCGGATATTTTTTAACATATCCGTTCCGTCACGAGCCATTTTGTCGACAATTGTGTAGTCGCCGCTGGCCAGCTTCGTGACAGTGTAATCGGCCTCATTGCCGGAGAAAACAGCTGTGTCCGTCCCCGTATAGCCATCGAGAACGTCGTTGCCTGCGCCGCCGGTGAGTCTGTCGTCGCCGGCTCCACCCCAGAGGATGTCGTTCTCTGCTCCACCGTCGAGGGTGTCGTTGTTGTAGCCACCATCGAGCTTGTCCTGGCCGCCGGTTCCATTCCTGACGATGCCGGTCACATGCTCGGGGCTCGAGTAACCTGCCTTGATGATAGCATCGGCAGGCTTTCCTTGCGTCGTGTAGTCGGTCGGCGGAATATAGGCGGGATCCATGGTGGTCTGATAGCTCCAGAGGAATGAGCCATCGAGCCATTGGCCGCCGTAGTTCTTCATCACATGATAAAGAGCCTCATAGCAGAGCCGCTGCTCTTCAAGATCGGTGCCGTTGGAATGCTGCAGCCAGCCTGGGCTCAGGTTCGTGCCGTTGTAGCTGCCATAGCCGATTTCGGTGAAGATGACCTTCTTGCCCCAGGTCTCGGAAAGCTGCTTCCAGGTATCGACGACGGAGGTCGTGCCGTAGACGTCTTTCGAGTTCCAGTTGACCGGCGGTTTGATCCAGGAATCGATCAATTCGTTCAGTGTCGGGTTGTAGGTGCCGTCGGCCGCCATGCTGAAATAGGCATCGACGCCGATGTAATCGAGCTTGTCCCAGAACTGGATCTTCAAGGCTTCGTCGTCGGTGGCAGCGTAGGTGAGCTTGCCCGAGAAAACGGCCCGCACTGCGGCGATGATATCTTCCCACTTCTGCGTATAGGTCTGACCGTCCGCGCAGGTCTTGGTGGGGTCCGTCATGCTGCGCATTTCGGTGCCGATCACGAAGGCGGAAGCTCCGCCTGCCTGCGCGACCTTGGCGTATTCCACCATCATGTTCTTATAATTCTCGAACCATAGCTGCGGATCGCTTGGCGCAATCTTCGCGCGCCATGCGTCTTCCGCCGTGCTGTTGCGGTCGTCGCGTTCCACATGAGGTTTGACCACGACTTTCAGGCCGCGCGCCGTGGCGTCCCGAATGGCCTGCAGCACCTGCGGGAAGCCGTCGCTCTCGCCGCGCCACGGCTCGGCCGGATTGGGGCTCGCATTGAGATGCACGTCGTTGCTCGTGCCCGTGGACTGAAAGAAATTCGGGATGAGCGTGACGGTAYTGGCGCCGTTCGACTTGATGAGGTCCATCGCAGCCAAGCCGCCGGACGTCTGGAAGTTGCCGCCCCAGTAGGAGGGGAGACTGATGCCTTCCCAGGTAAAGATGCTTTCGTCTGCCATTGTCTGCCCCAAGAAACGCGATTTATTACGTTATTAAATTACACAGGCAATGTATCCCGCAGAGGCACCCTTCTCAAGACCTAATTCTCGCTTCTCCGTCCAAGCTTGGCGAAGCATGAAAAAAGCCCCCGGAGAGGGCTCCGGGGGCTTTTGAAATCAGATGCTGGCCGGGATTTGGTCAGATCTGCCGCACCGCGCCCTTGGCGGCGCTGGTGGCGAGCATGGCGTAGGCCTTCAGCGCTGCCGAGACCTTGCGCTTGCGCGGCTGGGCCGGCTGCCAGCCCTTGGCGTTCTGCTCCTCGCGGCGGCGCGCCAGCTCGGCATCGTCCACGGCGAGGTGGATGCCACGGTTCGGGATGTCGATCTCGATCCGGTCACCATCCTGCACGAGTCCGATGGTGCCGCCTTCCTCCGCTTCCGGCGAGGCGTGGCCGATGGACAGGCCCGAGGTGCCGCCGGAGAAGCGGCCGTCGGTGATGAGCGCGCAGGCTTTGCCGAGGCCCTTCGATTTCAGGTAGCTGGTCGGATAGAGCATCTCCTGCATGCCGGGGCCGCCGCGCGGGCCTTCGTAGCGGATGACCACCACGTCGCCGGCCTTGACCTTGCCGTTGAGAATGCCGTCCACGGCCGCGTCCTGGCTCTCGAACACAACGGCCGGGCCGGAGAACTTCAGGATGCTCTCGTCCACGCCTGCCGTCTTCACGATGCAGCCTTCGAGAGCGAGGTTGCCGAACAGCACAGCGAGACCGCCATCCTTCGAGAAGGCGTGCTCCGCATCGCGAATGACGCCGCCTTCGCGGTCGGTGTCCACGCTCTCATAGCGGCTGGCCTGGCTGAAGGCGACCTGGGTCGGCACGCCGCCGGGCGCGGCCGAGAAGAACTCGTGCACGGCCGGGCTCTTGCTGCGCTTCACGTCCCAGCGGTCGAGCGCGTCCTTCATGGTCGCGGCATGGACCATGTTGACGGAGGTATCGAGCAGGCCCGCGCGGTCGAGCTCGCCGAGAATGCCCATGATTCCGCCGGCGCGATGCACGTCTTCCATGTGGACGTTGGCGATGGCGGGCGCGACCTTGCAGAGCACCGGCACGCGGCGCGACAGGCGGTCGATGTCATTCATGGTGAAGTTCACCTCGGCCTCGCTCGCGGCGGCCAGCAGGTGCAGCACCGTGTTGCTCGATCCGCCCATGGCGATATCAAGCGTCATGGCGTTCTCGAAGGCGGCGAAGCTGGCAATCGAGCGCGGCAGCACGCTCGCGTCGTCCTGCTCATAGTAGCGGCGTGCCAGATCGACGATCAGGTGACCCGCTTCCACGAAGAGGCGCTTGCGGTCGGCGTGGGTTGCCAGCGTCGAACCGTTGCCGGGCAGGGACAGGCCCAGCGCCTCGGTCAGGYAGTTCATGGAATTGGCGGTGAACATGCCCGAGCAGGAGCCGCAGGTCGGGCAGGCCGAGCGCTCGATGACCTTGATGTCCTCGTCGGCGATGTTCTCGTCGGCGGCGGCGACCATGGCGTCCACCAGGTCGAGCTTCTTCGTCACGCCGTTGAGCACGACCTTGCCGGCTTCCATCGGCCCGCCGGAGACGAACACGGCCGGGATGTTGAGGCGCATGGCGGCCATCAGCATGCCGGGGGTGATCTTGTCGCAGTTCGAGATGCAGACCATGGCGTCCGCGCAATGGGCGTTGACCATGTATTCCACGGAATCCGCGATCAGCTCCCGCGAGGGCAGGGAGTAGAGCATGCCGTCATGGCCCATGGCGATGCCGTCATCCACCGCGATGGTGTTGAATTCCTTGGCGACGCCGCCCGCCTTCTCGATCTCCCGGGCCACCAGCTGGCCCAGGTCCTTGAGGTGGACATGGCCCGGCACGAACTGGGTGAAGGAGTTGACCACGGCGATGATCGGCTTGCCGAAGTCGGAGTCCTTCATGCCCGTGGCGCGCCAGAGGCCGCGGGCGCCCGCCATGTTGCGGCCGTGGGTGGTGGTGCGAGAGCGATAGGCTGGCATGGGGTTCCTCGTAATCGTTGAAGCCTTGTTCAACCGAAATTGCGCGAGTTGCAAGAAAAATTGGCATTCCTTCCCGTTCACCCTGCTGTGCCGCAAGGACATTGCGCCGAGGCATTGCTTACCGTCCCGCTTTCGCACACAAGCAATCCTGCGTCGGCGGTACATGAACAAAGGTGGGAGGTTCTGGAACATCATGGTTCAAAGGACTTCTGAACAGGGGCTGCGCCGGATCGTCGCGATCGTGGCGGCCCTGAATCTCGGCTATTTCGGCGTCGAATTCGCGGTGGCTCTGGCGATCGGGTCGGTTTCGCTGTTTGCCGACAGCATCGATTTCCTCGAGGATGCCTCGATCAACCTGCTCATCCTCCTGGCCCTGGGCTTCACGCCGCTCATGAGGGCAAGGGTGGGTATGGCGCTGGCAGGGATCCTGCTGATCCCTGGCCTTGCGACCCTCTGGATGGCCTGGGACAAGTTCATGGAGCCGGTGCCGCCCGATCCGGTGCCCCTGACGCTGGCCGGGGCAGGAGCCCTAATCGTGAATTTCACCTGCGCGCTGCTGCTCGCCCGCTACCGCCACCACAGCGGCAGCCTCACGCGGGCGGCGTTTCTATCGGCCCGGAACGATGCCATCGCCAACCTGGCCATCATAGCGGCAGGCCTCGTCACCGCCGCAACCCTGTCCGCATGGCCGGACCTGATCATCGGCCTTTCCATTGCCGCCATGAACGCCGACGCGGCACGTGAAGTGTGGGAGGCGGCGCGGGAGGAGCATAAGGAAGCATCGGCCTGAGCTTCCGGCCAAGCTGAAACAGCCGAGTCTGCCGTGCGTTGTCCCGGTCAGGTTCAACCAGCCAAAGGCGGGAAGACATCATGGTGCCGGAAACCGATTGGGATGCCCCAGCTCATCTGCAATTCGAGACCATGGGAACGCAGAAGGGCGGACCTGCCGCTCCCAGCGACATTAGGGAGTTCGACACGCTGCGCGAGGCGGTGCATTGGGCCATGAACAACGATGCGCCCGCCGGCATGCATGCGGTGATCCGTACGGCCTCCGGCGAGGTCATCGAGCCGAGCCATCTGGAGGAGCTGTGGTCGAGTCTCCAGGGACCGTGACGGCTCAGGGGCAATTAAGTTGCCATGAGACTCCGAAGCGGTCGCTGACCCAAGTGAAGAGAGTGCTGAAACCGTAATTCGCGGGTGGCATCAGCTCCTTCCCGCCCGTTTTCAACGCCTCGCCGAGCCGTCTGACCTCTTTCTCGGAGCTGCACTCCACGAAAAATGAGAAGGATGGCGTGAAGGTGAAGGCATGCTTCACCATGCTGTCGGTGCAGAGCACCGATTGCCCGCCGATGGTGAAGCGCGCGAGCTTGATCGAGCCTTCCGGCGCAGCCTCGCCTGCCCCATAAAGCTCGACCTTGTCGATGCCGCTTTGCGGAAAGAGCTTGGTGTAGAAATCCAACGCCTCCGAGGCGTCGCCCTCGAACATCAGAAACGGCAGAATGGAATTCACGGTCATCTTGCTTCCTTTCCTGATGCGATGCGGCCACCATTCTCAACGCATCAGATCCAGCCGAGACTCAATGCGCCGACCGCAAGGTAGCGCCCTGTCTTGGCCAAGGCCACAAGCGGAATGAATACCCGCAAGGGCTCACGCATCACGCCCGCCACCACGGTCAACGGATCGCCGATGATCGGCGTCCAGCTCAACAGCAGCGTCCAGCGGCCATAACGCCGATACCAGCCCTCGGCCTTCTCCACCTGCGCCCGGCTTACGGGAAACCAGCGTCGTCTTTCAAATCGCGCGAAGAAGCGGCCGAGAAACCAGTTGACGATGGAGCCCAGGATGTTGCCGAGACTCGCAACGGCGATCAGCACCCACCAGCTGTAATGATCGGCGACGAGCATGCCGAAGAGCACCGCTTCCGACTGGAACGGGAAGATGGTGGCCGAGAGAAAGGCCGCGGCGAAGAGACCGCCATATTCAACAAGATGCGGCATGAGGGACGTGTGCTTGCGCGGAAGGAGGCGCGGTCCCTAACACGCTTTTGCGGTGCTGCCGAGATGCGCCGCCGCCGGTCTGACCAGGATGTGACCGGCGGCGACATCCTCATTACATTCGTTCGCTGAACGAGCCGTGCTGAGCCCTTGCATCGAGCTGCGCGAAATCGGCGCCCTTCAGGTGAACGAGCGTCGAGTGGTCGCCGGCTTCGAAATAGAGGTCCGGTTTCTGCGCGAGGCTGTCATCGATGATGACGTTGAGGCCATAGCAGGAGCCGACCGGCGGAATCGCGCCGAACTCGCAATCGCGGAACACTTCCCCCACCTCGTCCTCGGATGCAAGGTGAAGCTCATGGCCGAGCTCCTCTCGCAGATCCGACAGGCGCAGGTGGTGCGAGGCGGGTAGAACGGCGAGCATGTATTTCTGACCGTCGCTGAGCATGATGCCCTTCGCCACGCTGTCACTGGGAACATGCCCGGCCTGGGCGGACTTGAGTGACGACATGGTTGGCTCGTGGGGAATCAGATCGTAGCTGATGCCCCGGTCGGCCAAATATTTCTCCAAAGTCGGTGAGATCGACATGGCATAGCCTCCCGTGAAAAGAGGAAGCTCGCGTGCCTGGAGAGCGGAGGCGCAAGACCGTCGCTTCAGACGCGCGGCTGCAAGACTGGATCTTACACCCGCGCGCGGATGGCAGCAATCAATCGAGCGAGCGGCCACGCGTTTCCGGCAGAACGAAAACGGAGATTGCAAGGCTCACCGCCGTCAGGCCGACCACATAGGCCGAGATGTAGGAAACGCCTCCGATCCCATGCAGCCATGTGGTCACGACCGGTGCGGTGCCGCCGAAGATGGCGGCGCAGAGCGCCTGCGGAATGCCGATGCCCGATGTGCGCACATGGGTGGGGAACAATTCCGCGAACACCGTGCAAATCACAGCGCTGTTGAGGGCGATCAGTACCGCGCCGAACACGGCGACGAACAGGTAGGTGCCGAAATCGAGCGAGCCGGCAAGCAGCGCCAACAGCGGATAGGTGAAAAGCACGAGGCCCGCGCCGGAAATGATGAGGAAGGGCCTGCGTCCGAAGCGGTCGGACATCCAGGCAAAGAGCGGGATGCAGACGCAATAGGCGGCAAGCGCCGCGACATTGCCGGCAAGGCCGAGCGATCTCTCGAGCCCGCCGACCAGGTTCGCATACGTCGGCAGAAACACGAGCCACAGGTAATACTGCACGCCCGTCAGCTGCATCACGAAAACGATGAAGACTTGCTTAGGGTGCTTGGCGAGCGACGCGACGATGGAGCCGAGCGTGACCTTGTGCTGCGCACGGCTTTTCTCGAAAGCCGGCGTCTCACAGATGCCTTGGCGCATATAGAGCCCGTAAAGCGAGGCGATGCCGCCGAGCAGAAAGGGCAGGCGCCAGCCCCAGGCGGCGAGATCCTCGGGCGAGATGAAACGCGTGGTCAGGCCCGCCACGGCCGTGGCCGCGAGCACGGCTACGCCCACCGCCATGGCTTGTGGTGAGGCGGCGAGGGCGCGGTGCTTGGGCGTGGCGTGCTCATTGAGGAAGGTCACGGCGATCTGCGCCTCGCCGCCCGCCGAGAAGCCTTGCAGCAGCCGCGCGGCGACGATGAGCAGGGGAGCGGCGATGCCGATCTGGTCGTAGGTCGGGCACAGGCCGATGACGAGGCTGCCGAGGCCCGCCATCAGGATCGTGGCCGAGAGGAGCGCACGACGGCCGTATTTGTCCGCGAGCGGGCACAGCACCAGCGCGCCGATGGGGCGGCCGAGAAAGCCGATAGCGAAGGCCGAGAAACTGGCGATCAGGGAGGCCGTCTCGTTGCCCGCCGGGAACATCTGGCCTGCGAAAATGATGGCGAGGAAGCCGTAGATCGTCCAATCGTACCACGCGATGAAATGACCGATGGAGCCGCCGAAGAGCGCCYGGCCACGCCCGCCACGCCTGCCAAGCGTGGCCGCAAGGTCGAGAGGCCGGTAGATGTTTGCGGTGTCGGTCATGATCGTGCCTCCCAAGGCCGATTTCCAAGGCGCACATGTTAGAGTTGAGTTATATAACGTTACTATATAGCAGATTCATGGAAAGTGCCAGAAAGCACGGGCCGATCCGGCAAGCCGGCAAACGCGATGGAAAACCCCTCTCCCGAGTAAGAGAGGGGAGGATCAAGCTGATATCGAACACATCACACTTGCAGTTCGCCGCAGTTTGGCTTTCAACACCCGCTCTCACTGCGCGGCACCGTGCAGACATCCATCAGGAATTCGTCTCTTGGACACTTTCGACGTTGTGGTCATCGGCGCCGGGGCCGCCGGCATGATGTGCGCGGCCGAGGCCGGCAAGCGCGGGCGCTCGGTGCTGATCCTCGATCATGCGGGGAAGCCCGGCGAGAAGATCCGCATTTCCGGGGGAGGGCGGTGCAACTTCACCAACATTCATGCCGCGCCCGCCAATTACATCTCGCAGAATCCCGGCTTCTGCATCTCGGCCCTGCGTCGCTACACCCAACGCGACTTCATCGCTCTCATCGAGAGCTATGACATCGCCTATCACGAGAAGACTCTCGGCCAGCTCTTCTGCGACGGCTCCTCGCGGCAGGTGGTGGACATGATGCTTAACGAGATGAAGCAGGCGGGCGTCGAGCTTCGCCTCGGCACATCCGTCGAGCGGACCGAGAAGAATGCGGAGGGATTCCTGCTCCGGCTATCCCATGGCACCGTGCAATGCCGCTCCCTCGTCGTGGCCTCTGGCGGCAAGTCGATTCCGAAAATGGGCGCGACCGGCTTCGGCTACGATCTCGCACAGCAATTCGGCCTCACACTCATCGAGACGCGTCCCGCGCTCGTGCCCTTCACTTTGGAGCCGACGATGCTGGAGCGGCTCACTCCGCTCGCGGGCGTTGCGGTGGATGCGGTGGCAGGCTGCGGCAAGACGAAGTTTCAGGAAGCGATGCTCTTCACCCATCGCGGCTTGAGCGGTCCTGCGATCCTGCAAATCTCCTCCTATTGGCGCGAGGGCGAGGAGATCGCCGTATCGATGCTGCCGGGCGTCGATGTGTTCGAGGAGCTGCGCGCGGCCCGTCAGCAAAACGGCAGGCAGGCCCTGCAAACCGCGTTGTCGACTCTTCTCCCCAAGCGCCTTGCGCAGCTGATTGCCGAAGCGGAGAAGGGGCCGGCCAATCTCGCCGATCATTCCGACAAGCACCTGCGAAGGATCGAGGAGGCGGTGAAGAACTGGCGCTTCAAGCCCGCTGGAACGGAAGGCTACCGCACGGCCGAGGTCACGCTCGGCGGCGTCGATACGCGCGAGCTCGATTCCAGGACGATGGAAGCGAAGGCGGTGCCGGGCCTCTATTTCATCGGCGAGGTGGTGGACGTGACCGGCTGGCTCGGCGGCTACAATTTCCAATGGGCCTGGTCATCGGGCTGGTGCGCGGGGCAGGTGGCGTAGGGGGTTTTTGGCTGGGACGGCCGATCCATGCTACCATGCCTGCCTCAGCAATCGGGGAGGGCCTTCATGTCCTCGCAGATGATCCTCACATGGATCGGCGTCATCCTCGTCATCGCGGGCGTGCTCTATGGTGTCGCGCAGGCCCTGTGGCAGGGTCGTCTAAGCAATGCCCGGCGTGTAGGCCCCACGGGAGCGAGCGAGAGCCTGGAGCCCGTGGAGTCTGTCAAAGCCTTCAGCCTGAAAACCCACTGGCCCGCTTTGGTCATGATCGCGCTCGGCGCCATCCTCATCCTCACCGAAACGGCTTTATAGTCGAAGGGTGATGACGCCCATGAAAAAAGCCTCCCCGGCGGACCGGGGAGGCTTTGTCATGAGATCATATGGAAGGCTCAGAACACGTCGAAGTCTGAAGCGAAGATAGCCTTCTTGGCGCCGATATTGGCGAAGATCACCTGCTTGCCGGGCTTGTCGCCGTTCGGATCGTACCACACGTCGCCGGTCGCCTTGTTGACGCCGATATAGTCGTTGCCGTCCTTGGCCACCGCGCCGAGGGTGAAGTACTTGCTCTTCAACACGCCCTTCGGCAGCTTCTTGAAAATGCCCTTGTCGAGATGAATCACGTCGTCCTTGGCGCTCCAGGTCAGGATCTTGTCCTTGTTGCGGCTCTTGTGTCCCGTCGTGTCGAACACGAACACATCCTTGCCCGCGCCGCCGGTGAGCACGTCATTGCCGAGCCCGCCATTGAGCGTGTCATTGCCTGCGCCACCGTTCAGGGTGTCCTTGCCCGCGCCGCCGACGAACACGTCATTGCCCGCCGTGCCGGTGATGTTCTCCACAGCAACATCGGTGATGCCGATGGTAAACGCCTTCTCGAAAGAGAGACCGGTGGCGTCGGTGACCTTGATCGTGAGGCTGTGGGAGCTTGCTTGCTCGTAGTCGAGCAGGAGACCGTCGGCGACCTTCAAAAGGTTGCCTTCGACCTTGAAGCGTCCATCCGACGACAAGCTACCCCAGCTGCCGTCGCTGCGCTTGATCTGGTAGGTGAAGGTGCTGCCCGGGGTGTCGGTCGCGGAGAGCGTGCCGATCGTCTCACCCGTGGCGGCAAGCTCACGGATGGAGGCGTTGCTCAGGCCGATACCGGTCGGAGCCGCGCTGCCGCCCGTCATGACTTTCACATCCGAGGTTGTCTCACGCCCGCCAACATCCTCGACCGTGATCTTCACCGTGCGTGAAGCGGTAAGGGTGTCAGCCGTGCTGCTGTAGGTGAGCGCATGGAGAAGCTTCTGAACACGCGCGGTGGTCGCCTCGTCATTGAACTCGACGTAGAGCGAAGCCGAGCTGCCGCTGATCGTGCCGATGGTGGTGCCATCGACCTTGATATCTTTCATGCCTGTATAGGCGCCGTCTACAAATGTGATCCCGTCACCTGCCTGCAACTCGATCTTCTCATTCATGGGATCGCCGCCTACGACGGTGACATAGAGCGATTTCAGCAAGCCGGAATCGGCGCGCAGGACCGAATTCCGCCCAGCGTCGAGGAAGGTCTTCGTTCCGACAGGCGCACTCACCACGTCACCGGTCAAACCATCCATCGCAATAGTATGAACGCTCTCCTCCCCGTCATCTACTGTGAGAATCCGGTCTATGCCGTGCCGGTGGAGGAAAAGCCGTTCTTCTGCCGTCAATGTGCCGGCTGTCAGGATGAGCGTGTCGTCCCTTGCTCCTGTGCCGTCAACGAGCATGGCCTTCGCGACATCCTCGACCATGACTGTTGCGCCATTCGATCTAAGGCGGATGGCATCGAAACCGGTGATGTCGATTCCGTGCAGGATGATGTCTTCGTCAGTCTCACTGTAGAGATCAAGGACGTCTGTTGTGGTGCCTCCATCGCTTCCCGCATCGATGGCCTTAAGGGCGCCTGTAAGCTGACTGGCCGACATCGAGATGAAGTCGCTGATATCAGAGCCGCGAATGGTCTCGACGTTGATGATGCTTATGGCTTCCAGAACGAAGAAGTCGCCGCCATCCAGCTGAAGGATGTCGTCACCGGCTCCGCCATCGAGAAAATCTCCGGTGGAGATCTGGTCAGCCTGCGCATGGAAGGTCTCATCCGCGGCGGTGCCGATGACATTGTCCGCAACGCTCAGATTGGCTTCTGCGGCTTCACCAGCTGTGTCGTAAAGCTGAATCGTAATCCCTCTCTCGATAGTGAAGAGGTCGTCTTCCATTGAGCCATCGATGTAGGTGAGGGCGCGGATAAGCGCCTGCACTTGTTCTGCCGTAACGGAGGCGGTCAGGCTAAAATTGATGCTGAGATAAGAATCATCAAGATCGAAGAGTGTCCCGATAACAGCAGTGCCCATCTTGATCCGCCCGCCTTTGGTAAATCCATCCGGGAGCTCAATGACACCGGGGATTTCACGAATGCTGAGGCGATCGGTCGTGAGGGAAGAAGTGAAGTAGATAACCAAGTCTTCGAAGCCAGCATCGCCTGCGATCACCTGTGCGTCCCCGTCCGTATCAAGCAAAACGGGAGTGCCAGGGCTTCTGACGATGATATCGCCATTGAGGTTGAGGATTTGGGGACCGGCCATGAGTAAGCTCCGAGGTGCTTGCCCTTGCGGCAGGTGTGGGAGCTGCAGTTGCAAGGGCGGATGAGGAAACGATTGTTGTTAATGTAATAACATAAAGAAATTGGGCTTCAATACGCCCTTCTCTTGGCGATGCGTCGATTGTCCCGYTGCTGACGCAGGTCGCTCGCCTAGATAACCCATGGGATCCCCACTCATTCCCTTAGGATAACCCCATGCAGCAGCGTCGGCTTGGTCCTTTACAAGTATCCGCCCTTGGCCTCGGCTGTATGGGTATGTCGGAATTCTATGGCGAGCGTGACGAGGCCGAGTCGGTTGCGACGATCCACCGGGCCATTGAGCTGGGTGTGACATTTCTCGATACTGCCGACATGTATGGCGTCGGTCAGAACGAAGAACTCGTGGGGCGTGCGATTTCTGATCGGCGCGACAAGGTGGTGCTCGCCACCAAGTTCGGCAATGTGCGCGGCCCCAATGGCGAACGCCTCGGCATCAGCGGCAAGCCGGACTATGTCCGCCAAGCGTGCGAGGCGAGCCTGCGGCGTTTGAAGGTCGACATGATCGATCTCTACTACCAGCACAGGGTCGATCCCGACACGCCGATCGAGGACACGGTCGGCGCGATGGCCGAACTGGTGCGTGAGGGCAAGGTGCGGTATCTCGGCCTGTCGGAAGCTGCGCCGCAAACGATCCGCCGCGCGCATGCCGTTCATCCCATCGCCGCCCTGCAGACGGAATATTCTCTCTGGAGCCGGGATCCGGAAGGTGAGCTTTTCGACACGGTGCGCGAACTCGGCATCGGCTTCGTGCCATATTCGCCGCTGGGTCGCGGCTTCCTGGCCGGGCAGATCAAGAGCATCGACGATCTCGCACCCGACGATTTCCGCCGCGTTTCTCCGCGTTTCCAGGGCGAGAACTTCCAGAAGAACCTCGACCTCGTGCGCGAGATCGAGGCCATGGCGCGGGAGAAGGGCTGCACATCCTCGCAACTCGCCTTGGCATGGGTGCTGGCTCAGGGCGACGACATCGTGCCGATCCCAGGCACCAAGCGCCGCCGCTATCTCGAGGAGAATGTGGGCGCGCTCGATGTCACGTTGACTCGCGAGGACCTTGATCGCATCGACCGCATCATCCCGGCGGGCGCTGCAGCCGGCACGCGTTATGCGGCGGAAGGTATGAAGACGCTCAATCGGTAAGGAAAGTTTAGGCGGCCGATGCGTCGGCGGGGAGAGATTCCAGTGCCCCCGCCTCGTTGACGCGTTGCACCAGCTCCTCCACTTCTTCTTCCGTTTGATAGAGCCCAAATCCGATGCGCAGGCGGGTGCCGCGCACATCGGTCACGACGCGCAATTGCTGCAGGTCGCGATAGAGGATTTGCGCATTCGGCGTTTCAAAAGTGAGGAAGTTGCCTCGGCGTGTCTCTTCCTGCGGAACGACGAGCTTCGTGCCGTGGAAAGCCGCGCAATCGGCGGCACGCCTGAGGAAACTCTGCTGCAGGGCAACCGCGTGGGCGTGGATGATGCCGGGCGTGATGCCTTCGTCGCGCAGCCAGCGCATCACCGCGTTGAAGCGGTAAAGGCCCGAGGGATCGAAGGTGGCGCCCATGAAGCGCCAGCCGTCTTCGCTGTATCCCACACCGCCGTTCTGCGCATTGGTGAGGTTGCCGAAGGCGGCGTACCAGCCGGTGTCGCGCGGGCGCGGGCCCCACCCCGGCGGGCAATGCATGAAGCAGGCGCCTTCGCCCGCCATGGCGTATTTGTATCCACCCGCGATGTAGAACGCGCGCTCCGCGATGGAGCTGAGATCCGTGGGGCGGGCCATGAAGCCGTGATAGCCATCGATCACCACCATCGCGTCGCCACGCGCCGCTTCCACGAGCTTGCGCACATCTGCGGCAAAGCCTGAATTGAAGAAAACCTGGCTGATGAAGACGAGGTCGAACGCGTCCGTGGAGGCCGCCATCAGGCGGTCTTCGAAGCTGATGAAAGGCTCCACCGGCACGCGCGTCACCACGACCGATCCATCTTCCTCGAGCCGCGCGATCTGACGGCTGAAGGAGTGGAACTCGCCGTCCGAGGTGAGAATGCGGATCGGGCGATCTCCCGGGAAGCACGAGAGAATGCGCTTGAGGAATTCGTGCGTGTTCGGCGCGGCCGCGATGGTGCCGGGATCGGGCAGGCCGAGGTGGCCCGCCACATGCGCGCGGAACTCGTCGAGAACGGGGCCTAGGACATGCTCCCATTTGTCGTCGATCAGGCGCGCCGCGTCGTCCCAGGCCTGCACGTGCGCCTCGCGCGTCACATCCGGCCAGGGATGGTGGCTATGCGCCGCGAAATGCAGGCGCTCCGGTTCGGCATTGAGAAAGCGTGAAAAGTGGGAACGCAAATCGAGCATGTTACAGCCTCTGATCAAAGCTTGCCGCGCACGGACCAGAGCTCGGGGAAGAAATAATGCTCGAGGGCCTTGCGCAGATAACTGACGCCGGTGCTGCCGCCGGTGCCGGTGCGCATGCCGATGATGCGTTCCACCGTCTTCATGTGCCGGAAGCGCCATTGCTGAAACGCATCTTCCAGATCCACCAGCTCTTCCGCGAGTTCATAGAGATCGAAATGCGCGTTGGAATGGCGATAGATTTCCTCCCACACGGCTTCGACCCCGGGATGGGCCGTATAGGGCTGCGTGACGTCGCGGCCGAGAACCTCCGCCGGCACCGGATAGCCGCGCCGCGCCAGCAGGCGCAACGCCTCGTCGTAAAGGCTCGGCGCACGATATGCGGCGTCGAGCTGCGCCGCGAGATCGCTGCGGTGCTGGTGCGGGGCCATCTTCACCGCGTCCTTCGCACCGAGCTTGAACTCGACGAGGCGGTACTGCCATGACTGGAAGCCGGAGGAGCGGCCGAGCGACGGGCGGAAGCGCAGGTAATCCGAGGGCGTCATGGTGGAGAGCACCGTCCAGGCCTGGATGAGCTGCTCCTGGATTCGGTTGATGCGGGCGGTGCATTTGAACGCCGGTTGCAGCTGATCGGCGCGGATATGGTCGAGGGCAGTGTCGAGTTCCCGGTTCAAAAGCTTCAGCCACAGCTCCATCACCTGATGGATGGTGATGAAGAGAAGCTCGTCGTGCTCGCCGGTGACGGGGATCTGGGCGGCCAGAAGGGTGTCGAGCTGGAGGTAATCGCCATAGCTCATGCCTTGCGAAAAATCGGTATGAATCCCTTCCGTCTCGCTCGCCACGTTCCCGTCCCTCGTTCGACTCGTTTTCTTGAAAACCTTGATTTGCAAGGTATGCCCCAACGAAAGTAGGGCGCAAGCGAACAATGTCACGGGTCCGGCGCTTCCCGAATTGGCATCCGTGCCGGGAGAGGGTAGGTTGCGCCCGATTTTGTTTCGAACGGAGACCCTTTCGCATGGCCGACACAATGCCCGACCGCCTGTCCACGAATCCGAACAGCCCCTATTACGACGAGGCGCTGCTCGCCAAGGGCGTGGGCATCCGCTTCAACGGGGTCGAGAAGACCAACGTGGACGAGTATTGCGTCAGCGAAGGCTGGGTTCGCGTGGCGGCCGGAAACGCCAAGGACCGCTTCGGCAATCCCATGACGATCAAGCTGAAGGGCAAGGTCGAGCCTTACGTGCAGTCGGGGGAGTAAAGATATTCGACAAGCCTTGGTGCCGATCGAGGCTCTCGGCCTTCAAAGCCCAACAGGGGGCGGCTACTGTTGTAAGGTCGCCGCCGAGTTGTCGGTTTGATCAGGCGTTGCATCCAGTCAGGCCTCATCCGGCATGTTGAAAAACAGCGCAAGTTTGAGCGCGATCGTCTCAGGTAAGATGGACGCTTGCTATGTACTTTCAGTTCTGCAGCAAAGCCATCTGAGGTGAATGCTGGGGAGTATAGGGGCATATACTCACCCGTGCCTTCAAACTCTTATAATCTAATCCTTGCTGTATTAAGTGTATAATTCTGTTATACAACTGCATCTAGATATTTATCGGCTCTTCTCAACCAATAGTAAAATGAAAATTACTTGTATAAGAATATAAGCTATATGTTCGGAGAGTGCCTTGCAGCCTCCACTAGGTATAGATTCTATAAGTTATACCTAGGAGCCGCAGATGACAGACCACGTTTATACGCCGAACCTCAGAAAACCTTATTTTGACCCTATTCCCCTGTTTGAGCTAAGTGCTTATGATACTTTAAGAATAAACTATGCGGGTCATTACTGGTTCCGATCTCAGAATGCGCCCTTCTTCACTTTGTCAGGCAATAACTACGTAGAGGTCAATGCATTTCTCTCAAGTCTTGATTCTGGATTCAATACAGGAGGGCTTTGGGCAAGTTCTAATCAGATCGTCATTAATGCGGCCATTGAATCAAATTATTCTAATGTGTTGAATGGGGACTTCAACACCTTGACTAACAATGGAGATCTCATCTCCTTTTACGGTCACGCTTTGGTTATGAATGGGGACAATTTTAATGTCTTCAATTCCAGACTCATCAATAGCGAAACTGGCGTGGGTCTCGATATAACCGGTAACCATGGCCGCATTTCCAGCTATGGAGAGGAAGGCCTGAAGGGCCTTATCCTTGGAGCAGAGGTTGGCATCAGGCTGAACGGCTCATTCAACGAGATCGACTTTGGTAAGACCGGCAGAATCATCACGGATGGAATAAGTGTAGACGGTACGCCTGATACAGACGGTGCAGGCGATGGATTGTTGCTTGAAGGAAACGACAACAATGTTCGCCTTTATGAAGTCATAGCAGGCGATAATGGAGTTCGTGTCTCCGGCGACAATAATGCGGTTACGTTGGGGTTTTATGAAGCGGCTCCAGTGTCTGGTGCGCAGGAGCTTTTCGGG
>NZ_JBFUMH010000075.1:0-23631 GCF_054049475.1 Microvirga sp. P5_D2
GCCACTCCATGTCCGACCCGGCGAAGTACCGCACGAAGGACGAAGTGACCCGCATGCGCGAGGAGTTCGATCCTATCGAGCAGGTGCGCCGCCGCCTCCTGGAGAGCTGGAAGCTGTCGGAAGACGAGCTGAAGGCCATGGACAGCAAGCCACTCCATGTCCGACCCGGCGAAGTACCGCACGAAGGACGAAGTGACCCGCATGCGCGAGGAGTTCGATCCTATCGAGCAGGTGCGCCGCCGCCTCCTGGAGAGCTGGAAGCTGTCGGAAGACGAGCTGAAGGCCATGGACAGCAAGGTGCGCGAGATCGTCAACGAGGCGGCGGAGTTCGCCACGCACGATCCCGAGCCCGATCCGTCCGAGCTCTACACGGACATCCTGCTTTAAGCGGCGCGTTCAGCGCCGCTCCTCAAAGCTTCGCCGCAGCGACACAAGCAACACGAGTCTTTCATGGCGATCGATATTCTCATGCCTGCCCTCTCACCCACCATGGAGCAGGGCAAACTGGCCAAGTGGCTGAAAAAAGAAGGCGATCAGGTCAAGCCCGGCGACGTGCTGGCCGAGATCGAAACCGACAAGGCGACCATGGAGGTCGAGGCGATCGACGAGGGTATCCTCGCGAAGATCCTCGTCTCCGACGGCACCGACAACGTTGCGGTGAATACGCCCATCGCCGTGCTGGCAAGCGAAGGCGAGGATGTGTCGAAGGCAGCGTCGTCGGCCAAGGCGCCGGCTGCTCCGGCTCCTGAAGCGCAGGGCGCACCCACGCCGGACATGGAACGCGAAGGCATGGCCGACAGGCCGTCGCCGGATTCGATTCCGGGTACGGATGCAGCGCCCGTCGCGGAGCCTGCTGCTCCGTCAGTGATCACCAGCCGCACCGCCTACGACGCCATGGCGGAAATTCCGGAAGGCACCGAGCTTGTCAACATGACGGTTCGCGAAGCCCTGCGTGATGCCATGGCCGAAGAGATGCGCAAGGACGACAAGGTCTTCGTGATGGGTGAGGAGGTTGCCGAATACCAGGGCGCCTACAAGGTCACCCAAGGCCTGCTGCAGGAGTTCGGGCCTAAGCGTGTCATCGACACGCCGATCACCGAGCACGGCTTCGCCGGCGTCGGCGTCGGCGCGGCGTTTACGGGCCTGCGCCCCGTCGTCGAGTTCATGACCTTCAACTTCGCCATGCAGGCGATCGACCAGATCATCAACTCGGCGGCGAAGACCCTTTACATGTCCGGCGGCCAGCTCGGCGCTCCCATCGTGTTCCGCGGCCCCAACGGTGCCGCTGCCCGCGTGGGCGCCCAACACAGCCAGGAATTCGCGGCATGGTACTCCGCGATCCCCGGCCTCAAGGTCGTAGCACCTTACTCGGCCGCCGATGCGAAGGGCCTGCTCAAGAGCGCGATCCGCGATCCGAACCCGGTGATCTTCCTGGAGAACGAGATTCTCTACGGCCAGTCCTTCCCGGTGCCGAAGCTCGATGATTTCATCGTGCCCATCGGCAAGGCGCGCATTCATCGCGAGGGCAAGGACGTCACCATCGTCTCGTTCTCCATCGGCATGAGCTATGCGCTCAAGGCCGCTGAGGAACTCGCGAAGGAAGGCATCTCCGCCGAGGTGATCGACCTGCTCACGATCCGTCCGATGGACACCGACACCATCGTCGCCTCCGTCATGAAGACGGGCCGCTGCATCACAGTGGAAGAGGGCTATCCGCAATCCGGCGTCGGCGCCGAAATCGTCTCGCGCATCATGGAACACGCGTTCGACTATCTCGATGCGCCCGTGCTCCGTGTGACCGGCAAGGACGTTCCCATGCCGTACGCGGCCAACCTGGAAAAGCTCGCCCTCCCATCGGTGGCCGAGGTCATCCAGGCTGCGAAGGCCGTTTGCTATCGGTAAGGCCAAAGTGATGATGCTTCGGTTTCCATTGCTGGTTGGTGCTCTGGCTGTCGGCCTTGCAGGTTGCGGAATTGGGCCCTCGGCCAATTATCAGGCTGCTCTGCAGATGCGGTCCGTCATCAAACCTGCCGGGACTTCTACGGATGCACTTGCATCAGTCTCTCAGGGGGAGAGGCTTGCCGTCTTTACTCGGTTGCTGACTTCCTCTGGGGAACAATCGTGCAAGTTCAACGCGGCACGGATGACAGAACGTACCTCGGATGGAAGAAGCCTATGGAACGTGGCTTGCAAGGGCGATATCCGCAAACCGGACTACATGTTCCTGATCCCAGCTAGCGATGATGCCAACGCACAGGTTCTGCGTTGTCGGCAAAATCCAGGAGGAGGTGCAGGATGTTCCGCTTTCTGACGGAGTTCGGTGCATGACCGACAAAAAGTTCGAAGCTCTCAACGTTCCGCCCGATGCGCTCGAAAAGGGTGGCGTCGAGATTTTGAGGGCTTCGGTGGTCGATGGGGCGGTGAGCATCGCGCTTCGCCGCGCCTTCGACGATCCGTTCACCTGGGGCGTGCTCCTGGTGGATCTCGCCCGTCACGCCGCGCACATCTATGCCATGGAAACCGACTTCTCGGAGGAGGAGGCCATGGCGGAGATCGCGGCAGGAATTCAAGCCGAGCTGGACGATCCGAGCGATCCCGGCTCCACGCACGCTGTCAACTAACTCAGCTCAGGATCCAAAACGCCATGCCCATCAATATCCTGATGCCCGCTCTTTCCCCCACCATGGAAAAGGGAAACCTTGCCAAGTGGCTGAAGAAGGAAGGCGACACGGTGAAGTCCGGCGACGTGCTCGCCGAGATCGAGACCGACAAGGCCACCATGGAAGTGGAGGCCGTCGATGAAGGAATCCTCGCCAAGATCGTCGTGCCCGAGGGAACGGCGGATGTCCCGGTCAACCAGCTCATCGCGCTGATCGCAGGCGAGGGCGAGGATCCCAAGAGCGTGACCGCCCCCGCGAGCGGCGGCGCACCCGCACCGAAGGCCGAGGCTCCAGCCGCACCTGCTCCCGCCGCAGCGCCGCAGCCGCAGGCGAACACGGTGCAGGGCGATGCCAATGCGCATATGTCCTATGCCCGTGTCGATCAGGCTCCCGCAGGCCCGGCGCAGGCCGCGAAGCCAAACGGGGCAGGGTCGCAGGCCGCTGGAAACCGCGTGTTCGCATCGCCGCTTGCCAAGCGCATCGCGAAGGATGCCGGCGTCGACATCGCCTCGATCCAGGGCTCCGGCCCGCGTGGCCGCATCGTTGAAAAGGACGTGCGCGCGGCTCTCCAAGGTGGCGGCGCCAAGCCCGCCGCTGCTCCTGCAGCCGCTGCTGCTCCCGCCGCGAAGTCCGCCGCGCCGCAGCTTGCGTCAAGCATGGGCGCCGATCAGGTCAAGGCCATGTTCGAGGCCGGCACCTACGAGGAAGTGCCACTCGACGGCATGCGCAAGACCATCGCCAAGCGCCTTGTCGAGTCCAAGCAGACGGTTCCGCATTTCTACCTGTCGCTCGATTGCGAGCTCGACGCGCTCATGGCTTTGCGCGAGCAGGTCAATGCCGCAGCCGGCAAGGACAAGGACGGCAAGCCCGCCTACAAGCTCTCGGTCAACGACTTCGTGATCAAAGCGCTCGCCATGGCGCTCCAGCGCGTGCCTGCCGCCAATTCGGTTTGGGCCGAGGATCGCATTCTGAAGATGAAGCATTCGGATGTGGGCGTCGCTGTCGCCATCGAAGGCGGCCTGTTCACGCCGGTCGTGCGCAAGGCCGAGACCAAGACGCTCACCGCCATCTCCGCCGAGGTGAAGGACATGGCGGGCCGCGCCCGCAACCGTCGCCTGAAGCCGGAAGAATACACGGGCGGCTCCACCGCCGTGTCCAACCTCGGCATGTTCGGCATCAAGAACTTCCAGGCCGTCATCAACCCGCCCCAGGGCACGATCCTCGCCGTCGGCGCGGGCGAGCAACGCGTGGTGGTGAAGAACAACGCCCCGGCAATCGTGCAAGCCATGACCGTGACGCTCTCCTGCGATCACCGCGTGGTCGACGGCGCACTCGGTGCGGAGCTTCTCGCGGCATTCAAGCAGCTCATCGAGAATCCGATGGGGATGCTGGTTTAATCAACGTCATGGCCGGCCTTGTGCCGGCCATCCACGCCTTGTTTCAACGGCCCGGCACGCGAAGACGCGGATGCACGGGTCCAGCCCGGGCATGACGGGGGAAAATTCGATGGCAAACCAATACGACATCATCGTCATCGGCGGCGGTCCGGGCGGCTATGTGGCCGCGATCCGCGCGGCGCAGCTTGGGTTCAAGACCGCCGTGGTGGAGCGCGAGCATCTGGGCGGCATCTGCCTCAACTGGGGTTGCATTCCCACCAAGGCGCTGCTGCGCTCGGCGGAAATCTTCCACTACATGGAGCACGCCAAGGATTACGGCCTGTCTGCTCAGGGTATCGGCTTCGACGCTGCCGCCATCGTGCAGCGTTCGCGCGGCGTGTCGGGCCGTCTCAACGGCGGCGTGGGCATGCTGCTGAAGAAGAACAAGGTCGATGTGATCTGGGGCGAAGCCTCGATCTCGAAGCCCGGCGAAGTCGTGGTGACGGCTCCGAAAAAGCAAGCCATGCAGCCGCAGCATCCGACGCCGAAGGGTGTGCTGGAGCCGGGCACTTATTCTGCCAAGAACATCATCATCGCCACCGGCGCGCGTCCGCGCGCTCTGCCGGGCATCGAGCCGGACGGCAAACTGATCTGGACCTATTTCGAGGCCATGGTGCCGCCGTCCATGCCGAAGTCGCTGCTCGTCATGGGCTCCGGCGCCATCGGCATCGAGTTCGCCTCGTTCTATCGCACCATGGGCGCCGAGGTGACCGTGGTCGAGGTGCTGCCGCAGATCATGCCCGTCGAGGACGCGGAGATTGCGGCGCTTGCCCGCAAGCGCTTCGAGAAGCAGGGCATGAAGATCCTTACCGGCGCCAAGGTCACGAAGGTGGAGAAGGGCGCAAATTCTGTCACCGCCACCATCGATGACGGCAAGGGCGGCACGCAGACGATCACCGCAGAGCGGATGATTTCGGCGGTCGGCGTCGTCGGCAATATCGAGAATCTCGGCCTGGAAMAGATCGGCGTGAAGATCGAGCGCGGCGTGATCGTGACGGACGGTCTCGGTCGCACCAACGTGCCCGGCATCTATGCCATCGGCGACGTAGCGGGCGCGCCCATGCTCGCGCACAAGGCCGAGCACGAGGGCGTGATCTGCGTCGAGACCATCAAGGGCCTGCACACGCATGCCATGGACAAGGCGAAGATCCCGGGCTGCACCTATTGCAACCCGCAGGTCGCGTCGGTCGGTCTCACCGAAGCCAAGGCGAAGGAGCAGGGCTACGACATCCGCGTCGGCCGCTTCCCCTTCGTCGGCAACGGCAAGGCGATTGCGCTCGGCGAGCCGGACGGCATGGTGAAGACGATCTTCGACAAGAAGACCGGCCAGCTCCTCGGTGCGCACATGGTGGGCGCGGAAGTGACCGAGATGATCCAGGGCTTCGTGATCGCCATGAACCTAGAGACGACGGAAGAAGACCTGATCCATGCCGTCTTCCCGCATCCGACCATTTCGGAAACGATGCACGAAGCCGTCATGGACGCCTACGGACGCGCGATCCACATCTGATTCTATTGAATCTAGTCCTTCACCCTTCTTTCGGGGAGGGTGAGGGCTTTCCGTTGGGATATATTGTCCATCCCAGCTGACTGGTTCGCTCTTCCTAGTATTTCTGAAGTCCTTGAAATGAGATGAGTTTCTCAATTTTTGGGGCGTACAAATAAAGATCACCCGCCCTATTTATATGTTGTAATATTTCGGCAAATTGTCCTATAAACCCGGCGTTTTCACTCCATACCGGGTTTCTCTCCATGTACTCTCTCCTAGACGACAGCGCGATCCTCGCTGCTTTCAACGATACGACCGCCACTGACGCGGCGATCCTCGAAGCCATCGACACCTATGCCGCTTCGCTGTTCTCGGACGGTAATGACGTCCTCTTCAACGAACTTCCCGACGGCGCGGGCCGCCAGAAGGCGATYGCGCTCGGGCTGAAGGAAGTCGCCCGGCTGTTCGGTGGTTACGAGACCGTTGAGGAGATCAAGGCTGAACTGGCTCACCAGATCACCGTCGAATACGCCAAGTATCAGTTCATCATCGCCATCGACAATGCTGCCGATGCGGCTGAGATGGCTGATGYAATCTACAACTACGGTGGTCCTCTGTACGAGCATCGCATGGATCTGATTGCGGAGTGGGAAGCCATTTCGGGTAACGAGGCCGTTGCCGCACGTGTGGCTGTCCTCAAGGCCGATACCTTCACCACTGTTCTTTCCGAAATTGCCCTCCATGTTGATAATGCCGATTACATGGCAGACCTTGGCGCTCGCCTGCTCGAAGCCCGCGGCACCATGACAGGCGGCAAGTTCTTCGGCGACGGCAAGATCATGGCCGCCCTCGACGAAGCGACCGACGATATCATCCTCGATGCCTTCAACGACGACGATGCAACGGATCTGGATATTCTGGCCGCCATCGACGCCTACGAGGACCAGCTGTTGTCCGGCGAAGCCCTCGCACATTTCCGTGAGCTTCCTGACGATGCCGGTCGCCAGAAAGCCATCGCGCTTGGGCTGAAGGAAGTCGCCACCCTGTTCGGCGATTACGCCTCCCTGGAAAATCTCCAGGAAGAGCTGGCTCACCAGATCAACGTCGAGTACGCCAAGTTCCAGTTCATCAACGCTATCGACAATGCAACCGACGTCCTCGAAATGGCAGAGGCGATTGAGGACTATGTCGAGCTGCTCAGCGACGAGCGCCAGGCGCTGATTGCCGAGTGGGAGAAGGTTGTCGGCAACGAGGCCGTCGCCGCGCGTGTGGCTGTCCTCAAAGCGGATGACTATACCAAGGTGCTGAAGCAGATCGTGACGCGTCTGGGCCAGTCCCCCAATTTCGCGATGGATCTTGCCGATCTCATCATCGAGGCTCGCAGCGCCGCGACAGGCAGCAAATTCTTCGGCGTCGTCAATATCGTCGCGGCCCTGAAGGACGCCAGCACTGCGATCAACTATGCCCCGACCGTAGAGGCGGTTCGCAACATCACCACGAACGAAGACGTGGCCCTGGTCGGCGTCGACATCGGCGCTGACGATGAAGACGGCGACACCCTGACCTACGCGATCAAGGACGGTGAAGGCCCGGCGAAGGGCGTCGTCACGCTCAAAGACGGCAAGTTCACCTACACCCCGACCGCCAACGTGCACGGCACCGACAGCTTCACCATCGTCGTCTCCGACGGCAAGGGCGGCACTGTCGAGCAGACGGTCAACGTCACGATCAGCTCCGTGAACGATGCTCCGACGGCTCCGGCTCTCTCGCCCGCGACCGTGGCTGAGAATGCTGCGAACGGCACCGTGGTCGGCGACCTGTCCTCCACGGACGTGGACACCGCTGCTCTCACGTATAGCCTCTTGAATGATGCCGGCGGCCGGTTTGCCGTTCAGGGCAACAAGCTCGTGGTGAAGAACGGCCTGCTGCTCGATTACGAGCAGGCGACCACCCACCAGGTGACGGTGCGCGTCTTCGACGGAACGACCAATGTCGACAAGATCCTCACCGTTTCGCTGACGGACATCGCCAATGAGACCGTCACGGTTGCGGCTGGCAACAACGTTCTGTTCGGCGGCGAAGGCAAGGACAAGATCGTGGGCGGAACCGGCGCCGACCGTCTCGGTGGCGGCATCGGAAACGACACGCTGACGGGTGGCAAGGGCAAGGACGTCTTCGTATTCAACAGCAAGCTGGACGCCAAGATCGCCAACCGCGACACGATCACGGACTTCAACGCGAAGGACGATTCGATCTGGCTCGACGACGCCATCTTCAAGAAGCTCGGCAAGGGCACGGAGTTGAAGCCCACCAAGCTGGCCAAGAAGTACTTCAGCATCGACGGTGCGAAGGACAAGAACGACTACATCAACTTCAACTCCAAGACCGGCGCGATCTCCTATGACGCGGATGGTCTGGGCGGCAAGAAGGGGATCGAATTCGCCAAGGTGAAGGTCGGTAGCAAGGTAACGGCTGACGACTTCTTTATCGTCTGATCCGTGACAAAGGTGTGGAGCGGCACATAGCGCGCTGTTCCACATCATTGACGGTGTTCGATTGAAATAAAGAGAGCCGCTTTCACGCGAGTGGGGCGGCTCTTTTCATGTGTTCCTTACCATTGGAAGRGCGGCTCCAGGGGTAGGGACGAGGACAGCTTGGCCCTAGCTGATTAGTGAATCGATAGAACGTTGCAGTAACCTATTTCGATGAAAAAGGCTCCCGCGTGAGGCGCGCAGACCTTCTTGGAACCACCGCGTCATCCAGTTGTTTCGCTTTGAGCTTAGAAGCCTTCAAAGGCAGCTTAAGGGAACGCATAAATGGACAAGACGCCGAAAGCACCGTCGGGAACGACGGATCGGGTTCTCACGAACCGGCAGGGTCATCCGATTACCGACAACCAGTCGCAGCGCACCGTGGGCGCGCGCGGTCCGGCTACACTGGAGAATTACCAGTTCCTGGAAAAGATCACCCATTTCGACCGCGAGCGTATTCCTGAGCGCGTCGTCCATGCCCGCGGCTTCGTGTGCTACGGTGAGCTTGAGGTTACGGGCAAGATCGGTGACGAGCCCGCTTCGAAATACACCCGCGCCAAGCTATTCCAGCAAGCCGGCAAGAAGACGCCACTAGCGATCCGTTTCTCAACCGTGATCGGCGGCCGCGACTCTTCCGAGGTCGCCCGCGATCCGCGCGGCTTCGCCGTAAAGTTTTATACGGAAGACGGCAACTGGGATCTCGTCGGCAATAACCTCGCAGTGTTCTTCATCCGCGACGCTATCAAGTTTCCGGATGTCATCCATTCGCTCAAGCCCGATCCGGTCACTTTCCGCCAGGAGCCAAACCGCATCTTCGACTTCATGAGCCAGACGCCGGAAGCCATGCATATGCTGACGCATCTGTTCAGCCCGCGCGGCATTCCAGCAAGCTATCGGCACATGGAAGGTTTTGGCGTCAACACCTACAAGATGGTGAACGCGCAAGGCGATACGGTTCTCGTGAAGTATCATTTCCATCCGCGCTGCGGCCTTGCGAGCCTCACGGCAAAGGAGGCGGCTAAGGTGCAGGGGCAGGATCTCGGCTCTGCCTCGAAGGATCTCTTCGAGGCCATCGAGCGCGGCGAGCACCCGCAATGGGACATGTATGTGCAGATCATGGAGGACCATGAGCATCCCGAGCTCGACTGGGACCCGCTCGACGACACCAAGATCTGGCCGGAGAAGGATTTCCCGTTGCGCCATGTGGGCGTCATGACGCTCAACCGCAATGTGGAGGATCACTTCAACGAGAACGAACAGATCGCCATGGGCACGGGCGTGCTCGTGGACGGTCTTGACTTCTCCGACGACAAGATGCTGGTGGGCCGCACGCTCTCGTACTCGGACACGCAGCGCCATCGCGTCGGCACCAACTATCTCCAGATCCCGGTCAACCAGGCGAAGAGCGCCAAGGTTTCGACGAACCTCAATGGCGGCCAGATGTCCTATCGTCGAGACTTGGCGCCGGGACAGAMCCCGCATGTGAACTACGAGCCGTCGATCCATAACGGCCTGCATGAATCCCCGCGCGAGGAGCCGAACAATCCGCCGGAAGTCCACGGCCGTCTCACTCGCAGCGTGATCGAGCGCCGCAACGACTACATTCACGCGCGCGGCCGCTATTGCACCATGATGGATTGGGAGCGCGACGACCTCGTTCTCAACATGGGCACGCTGCTCGGCCAATGCGAGCGCGACGTGCAGGAGCGCATGGTGTGGCATTTCCTGATGGTGCACGACGATTACGGCCGCCGCGTCGGCGAGATCATCGGCATCACCGCCGACGATGTGCGCAACCTCCCGCCGCTGGCGAAGCAGGTGCTGACGGATGACGAGAAACGTCGGCTCAAGAATCTCGGCAACAACGGCGATATCATCGATCCGACCGTCTGGGGCCAGTGGACGAGTTCCGTGAAGAACTATAAGGCCTCAGCGGAAGAGGTGTTGGGCGGCATGCGCAATGTGCCGACGGAACCGGCGAAACAAGCGGCAGAGTAAACACGAGCGCTGAAAGGCGAGGGCGGTTTGCGCCGCCCGCCGCGTCATGACCGGGCTTGTCCCGGCCATTGTCGCTTCAGTGTGCTCTGCCCTCATCCCGAGGATGCCGCATGGCGCGTCACTTCTACGATTGCCACTAAAGCCATCCGCTCCGGCGCAAGCGCCAGTACAGAAAGCTGCAGACCAGCGCGATGATTGTCAGCACGAAGGCATAGCCGTATTTCCAGTGCAGCTCGGGGATGATGTCGAAGTTCATGCCGTAGATGCCCGCGACCGCTGTGGGCACGGCGAGGATCGCGGCCCAGGCCGCGAGCTTGCGGGTGATCTCCGTCTGCTGCGCCTGGCCGGTCATCAGGCTGGTCTCGAACGCGAAGGCCAGCACTTCGCGCAAGGACTCGATCTCTTCCTGCACCCGGCGGATGTGATCAGACACGTCGCGGAACAGCGGATACATGGAGGCGTCAATGCCGGGCAGTCCCGGATGCTCCAGACGCCGGCAGACCTCCACCAGCGGCACGACGGCATTGCGCAGCCGCAGGAGATCGCGCCGAAGCTCATAGAGCCGCCGCACATGAAACGACTCCGAGGTTTCCGCGAGGATGTTGTCCTCGATCTCCTCCACTTCCTCCTGGATGGTCTGGATCACCGGCATGTAATTGTCGACGATGAAATCGAGGATGGCATAGAGAATGAAGTCCTCTCCCTCCGAGAACGCCTGCGGAATGGCCTCGCAGCGTTCGCGCACCGGAATATAAGTCGTGGAGGCGCCGTGGCGGACGGACACCACATAGCCTCGCCCGACAAACAGATGCGTCTCGCCGAACGCGATGCGCCCCTCCACCATCTGCGCCGTGCGCGCAACGACGAACAACGCCTCACCGTATTGTTCGAGCTTGGGCCGCTGGTGCGCCTTGAGCGCATCCTCGATGGAGAGATCGTTCAGGTCGAATTGCTTCTGCACCTTGCTGAGAAGATCGAGATCGGGCTCGTGCAGGCCGATCCACACCACATGCCCGGGCTTGTGCGACCAGCCACCCGCCTCCTCGATGGCGATATCGGCCAAACGCCGCCCGCCTGCATAAACCGCCGAGGCGACAACGCCGGGCGGGTGTGCAGGCCGCGATGCGGCGAGTTTGAGCGACTTGGCCATATGGGTTAACGCGCGGCGGGGCGGCGGGTGCCAAGGCGAGGAGAGGATTGGCGGCAGCTCTCGCTTTAAGGTTTTTCTGTCGGCGCGAAAACCGGGGTGGCCTATGCGCCGATGAATGCAACCTTGGCAAAGAACCCAGCGGTGCAGCTTCGAAATTGATCCGCAAACGGAGAGTTATCCAAAACTGGCGACGCTAAAGTCCGCTTAGCGCCGAAACCGGACTTTCATTCATGTTGTGGCCTTCAGCCTTACGATTGTCGTCGCGTTGCCAAATGGCTGCGGAGGCCAAAGGACTCCACCAGCGCCGATCCTCTGTCACTCTTATCGCTTGCGGCGAGATAGTCATCCTTTGCTGAGGCCCCTAGGGTCCTGACACAGCTTACACCCGTATCGCGACAAATCTCTTCCGCTCTGCAGCAGCTTTACAAGTCAAGCAATGAAATTGCGCATCAACCTTCAGGTTGCCACTTGGCGAAAGCTCTCAAGCTGGGTTGGCTAAGGCAGAGTGAGGTCCGAGTATCCTTTCCCGCCAAGAATGATATACTTCAGAAACATACCGCATGCCTGCCGCCGTTGCTAAGCGGACAAGAAGATTTGCGTGTCGCGGACGAAAAATCCGTAGATCGGTTTCGAGCTGGAGGTTTCATATGATCCAGACCTGCCGCTGCCTCAATTGCATTATTCCTCCCCACCTTCTTCGTAAACTTCTCGAGAGCGACAACAAAGAGGTCCGGCAAGCCGCTCTCAACACTCTCCTGGGTACAGCCAGATTGCGAGGCCAAAGGTCGCTGCGGGCTACCTTCGGGACCGGCCTCTCGGCTGCTCCCACGGATGGCCGCCGGAGCATCTTCGATTGCCAGAACAGCAATTGGCTTCCTAGCGCTGTCCTGGCTCGCACAGAGCAAGGTGAGGCGTCTGCCGACATCTCGGTCAACCGCGCCTTCGATGGTTTGGGAGCCACTAGGGAATTTTATCGCGAGGTGCTCGATCGCAATTCCATTGACGATCAGGGGATGCGTCTTGACGGATATGTCCACTACGGCGCGAGCTATAACAATGCGTTCTGGGACGGCCAACAGATGGTGTTCGGAGATGGGGATGGAGTCATGTTCACAGACTTCACCAGCTCCCTTGATGTGATCGGCCATGAGCTCACTCATGGAGTGACCGAGCATGTCGCTGGCCTGGAATACCATAACCAATCCGGGGCGCTTAACGAGTCGATGTCGGACGTGTTCGGGTCATTGGTGAAACAGTGGTCGCTCGGGCAAACGGCTGAACAGGCCGACTGGCTCATCGGAGCGGAAGTGTTCACTCCCGGCATTGAAGCAGATGCACTGCGGTCCATGAAGGCGCCGGGCACCGCCTATGATAACGAGACCTTCGGCAAGGATCCGCAGCCGGATCACATGAGCAAATTCGCCCATTTGCCCGATACTGAGGAGGGCGATTATGGCGGCGTCCATATCAACTCCGGCATCCCCAACAAGGCATTCTATCTTACCGCCACGGGGGTCGGGGGATATGCCTGGGAAGCGCCTGCTCTCATCTGGTACGAGGCTCTGAAGGCCTCTGGCCCGACAACCGAGTTTCAGGAATTTGCCGACAAAACGTATCTCATGGCTGGTGAGTTGTACGGGACAGGCAGCATGGAGCAGCAGGCCGTGCTGGCTGCATGGCGAGAGGTGGGAATCCGCATCAGCGGCATGCCGGCGAGACCCCTTCGGGGCCGGGGCCGTGCGATTGCCGCAAGCGAGGGGGCAGGCCACGAAGGAGACGTCCTGGCTGTCCTAGCCCGACAGATCGAGGCCTTGTCCGGTCAGGTGACTGCACTGTCCAAGGAGGTCAGCACTCTGAAGGGGAAGCGAATGCCGACAGAGCCAGGGTTATCGTCATCGCGCCCAGGCAACTCACGATCCCCTCGTTCAGCAAACTCCTGATAGCCGCTGCGGAATCCCCTGACAGGCGCGAGACCTGAGATGAAAGTCAGTTTGGCAAAACATGGTGGACAGGCGGCCGGGATACTTCTTGGCCGTCCTCCTCAGGTTCTGGAGACCAGCACTTTATCGCCAACAACCGCAAAGGAAATTTCCGGACTGATCGAGGCTGCAACGGCCGCATCGCCGGTCTATGAGAATAGCCCCGGGCGTGCCCGCGACGCTATGAGCTACACGATCACGGTGGAGGACGGCGACCGTCGAACCGTTCTCAAGTGCTCAGATACCAACATGTCTCATGCTTTGGCGAACCTTCTGGTCTTGCTTGAGCAACACCTGAAATGAAGTGATTTCGTCATCCTGAGAGGCGCAATGTTCGGTTCTGGTCCGAGGCTGCGCGCGAGGGGCCGTCAGATTCTTCACTCACACAGATTGAACCGGACTGTTCTTTGTGCGCTCTCGACCCTTCACCCTTGGGCACTGCAAAGCGCCGAGACTAGACGTCTGGAATGCTCAGGCGGCCGCAAGGATTTCGTCGGCGGGGCCGAAGAACTCGTAGTGGATGCGGTTCGAGCGAACGCCGGCTAGCGCCAAGCCGCCTACGAAGGCGCGCAGGAATGGCCGCGGACCGCATAGATAGTAACCCGCCTCGTCCAGAGGGGTGTTGGCACGCAGCCAATCCACGGTAATCATTCCCTGGTGATCGTAATCGACTCCGAGCCTGTCTTCGGGGCGCGGATCGACATAGAAAGTGGTGGCCTTGATGTTGGGATAGGCCTGCGCCAGGGAGCGGACCCTGTCCCTCATGGCATGGGTCGCGCCGTTCAGCGTGCCATGTACGTAATGGGTCGCTTTGTTCGGGTATCGGGCGGCAATCGTCTCAAGCATGCTCATCATAGGCGTCAGGCCGACACCGCCGCTCAGGAGCACCACCGGCCTGGGGGATTCTTCGTTCAGGAAGAACTCGCCCGCAGGCGGAGCCACTTTGAGGATCGTGCCTGCGTCCGTGTGGTCATGCAGCCAGCTCGACGCGATACCCTGCGGCTCTCGCTTCACGGAGATCCGGTAAGTCCCGTCATTCGGCGCACTCGAAATGCTGTAATTGCGCTTGAGCGGATGCTGGTCCGGCACCTCGATCCAGAAGGTCAGGTACTGACCTGGCTGATGGCGCAGGACCGGGTTGCCGTCCTCGGGCCGGAGCAAGAAGGAGGTGATGATGTCGCTCTCCTGACGCTTGCTCTCGATCCGGAAGTTGCGCCATCCGCTCCAGCCGCCGGGGGCTGTGGCGAGCTTGGTGTAGATGGCTGTCTCGCGCCCGATCAGCACATGGGCGAGAAACCAATATGCCTCGCCCCAGGCAGCGAGGATTTCGTCGGTCGCGGCGTTACCGAGCACATCCTTGATCGCGCCCAGCAGAGCATCGGCCACATGTGGATAATGCTCGGGCAGAATGTTGAGCCCAACATGCTTCTGCGCGATGCGTTCGACCGCTGGAGCAAGCGCGCCGAGATTGTCGATATTCTGGGCATAGGCGAGAATGGCCGTTGCGAGCGCCTTGGGCTGCGAGCCGGTCTCGCCGTGATGCGATTGGTTGAAGAGATCGCGGATCTCCTCGTTCTGGAACATGCGCTCATACATGCGCTGTGTAATCGCCAGCCCGTGCTCCTGCAGGGCGGGAACGGTGGCCTTCACGAGATATATGGTCATATCGCTGAGCGAGGTGGACATGGGATCATCCTTAGACACTTCGTCGTGGGCGGACGGGATGATCGCAGAAGTACGAGGCATCGATATGGCGCAGCCCTAATGATCCCACCCTTGGGATGGCTGACGGTTACGCCGTGGTGAGGTGCCCGGGAACTTAGGAAATGTCCTTAGGGAAGCCCTATAAGCGCAATCACCGTGAATCGAGAGCCAGAGAATGATGCCTTCTTGAGAGCGGTGATTTGATACAATGTTCAATGACCGCTTTCCTCACCAGAGGAGGATTTTCGGGGCCGTCAGCCGAGGCGGCCTGCTCCACAGCAACCCCGCCTTGCTACTTCAGCATTTGCGAAGATGCGTCAAAAGTCTTAAATCAAGCCAGCACCGGGGCTTGAGGCCTCCGATCCCAAGGGTTTTGCTTCATGGCTGTCGTTCTCGACCTTCTGAACAAGGATAACCGTCCCCGCCATCCGGAAAAGGCGCATCGGCCGGACCAGCCTGTTCAGCAACGCAAACCCGACTGGATCCGCGTGAAGGCGCCGGGCTCGCCCAAATGGGCCGAGACCAACCGCATCGTGCGCGAGAACAAGCTCGTAACCGTGTGCGAGGAGGCGGGCTGCCCCAATATCGGCGAGTGCTGGGAGAAGAAGCACGCCACCTTCATGATCATGGGCGACACCTGCACCCGCGCCTGCGCCTTCTGCAACGTGAAGACCGGCATGCCGCAGGCCCTTGACCCCAACGAGCCGGAGAGCGTGGCGAAGGCGGTCGAGAAGCTCGGCCTCGAACACGTGGTCATCACGTCCGTGGACCGCGACGACCTTTCCGATGGCGGCGCGCAGCATTTCGCGGATGTGATCCACGCCATCCGCGCCCGCAGTCCTAAGACCACTATCGAGATTCTGACGCCTGACTTCCTGAGAAAGCCCGGCGCGTTGGAAGTTGTCGTCGCGGCCAAGCCCGACGTGTTCAACCACAACCTCGAGACAGTGCCCGGGAGATACCTGAAGGTCCGCCCCGGCGCGCGCTATTTCCACTCCATCCGCCTGCTCCAGCAGGTGAAGGAGCTCGACCCGACCATCTTCACCAAGTCCGGCATTATGGTCGGCCTCGGCGAGGAGCGGAACGAGGTTCTCCAGCTCATGGACGATTTGCGCTCGGCGGAAGTGGATTTCATGACCATCGGCCAGTACCTCCAGCCCACAAAGAAGCATCACCCCGTGATCCGCTTCGTGACGCCGGACGAGTTCAAGGCCTTTGAAACCACTGCCTATGCCAAGGGTTTCTCCCTCGTCTCCTCGACCCCGCTGACGCGCTCCTCGYATCACGCAGGCGAGGATTTTGCCAAGCTCAAGGCGGCCCGTCTCGCCAAGCTCGGCTAACTTCGGATGGGGTATGCAGCGCATTCTGGTCATCGGCTCTCCAGGCTCGGGCAAGAGCACGCTGGCGGATCGCCTTGCGACACGGCTGGGCCTGCCGCTGATTCATCTGGACAGGGAATATTTCGGGCCGGGCTGGGCCATGCCGAAGCGCGCCGAATGGCGTGAGCGCGTGAAGGCTCTCGCCGCTCGTCCGACCTGGATCATGGACGGGAATTATTCCAGCACCTTCGATCTGCGCGTGCCCCGCGCCACCGCGATCGTGTGGCTCGATCTGCCGCGCTGGCGCTGCATCGCCGGGGTTCTCTGGCGCGTCGTGAAGAATTATGGGCGGACGCGTTCCGATCTCGGTTCCGCGGGACCGGAGCGTTTCGACTGGTCCTTCATGCGCTGGATCTGGAATTATCCGAAAAGCATGCGTCCAAAAACCGTCCGTATGCTCGAACGACTGCGCCCCGAACAGCGGGTTTTCGTACTGCGCTCACATTCCGACATTCCGGCCCTCGAGGTCGCGCTGACAAGCCTCAGGGAGGCCGCCTAACCTATGCCGACGTTCCGCATGACGCGACCTGTAAAGCACAAGCCGGCCGAGATGTTTTCCCTCGTCGCCGATGTGGAAAACTACCCGGAATTCCTGCCGCTCTGCGAGGACCTTCGCATCATCCGCCGCGTGCAGAGCGGGGAGGGCGTCGAGACCCTCGTCGCGAATATGAGCGTGGGCTACAAGGCGATCAAGGAGAGCTTCACCACCCGCGTGACGCTCGACGAACCGCGCCTGCGCATTCAGGTCGAGTACGTGGATGGGCCGTTCAAATATCTGGAGAACCGCTGGTCCTTCCACCCCACGCCCACCGGCTGCGATGTGGAATTCTACATCAATTACGAGTTCAAGAGCTTCGCGCTCAGCCTGCTCATGGGCACCGTCTTCGAGAAGGCCTTCCGCAAATTCACCGAAGCCTTCGAGCAGCGGGCGGATCAGGTGTTCGGTGCGAAAGGATCGATGGCGACGGGGTGAGGAGACTAGAGGGCAGGCATCACAATGCGGATTCGAAAAGCCCAAGAGCATCTTCGACAGCCTTCCAGCGCACCATCACGCGGCCGAGATCACCGTAGCGTCGTTCGAGATGTAGCGTCGGCCTGCCTTTGCGGGCCAAGCCGAAATGCACCAGGCCGACAGGCTTCGCTGCGCTTCCACCACCGGGGCCTGCGATGCCGGTGATGCCTACAGCCACATCGGCACGCGAGCGGGCAAGCGCTCCGTCCGCCATGGCGCGAGCCACCGGCTCGCTGACGGCGCCGTGTGTGGCGATGAGATCGGAGGGCACTCCGATCAGCTCGGTCTTCGCCTCGTTGGAATAGGTGACGAAGCCTCTCTCCACCACGCTGGAGGAACCGGATATTTCGGTGAGCAGGGCAGCAACGAGACCGCCCGTGCAGGATTCCGCGGTCGCGATCTTCAGGCCTTCCCGCTCATAGGCCTTGAGGAGGGCATCTGCGCGGTGCTTCAATTCTGGCATCATGGGCTTACTCCGGCAGTCTGATCGTTGCGGCGGCCTGCGCCGCGATTCCCTCGCTGCGGCCCGTGAAGCCCAGCTTCTCGGTTGTCGTCGCCTTCAGCGAAACCTGATCGAGCCTGAGATTGCAGATCTCGGCGATCCGCTGCCGCATGGCCTCGCGGTGAGGGCCGAGGCGGGGCTTCTCGCAAAGCAGGGTCGCGTCGAGATGGTCGAGCAATCCCCCACGATCCCGCACAAGGCTTACTGCATGAGCGAGGAATCGGTCCGAGGACGCGCCGCGCCATTGCGGATCGCTGGGCGGGAAATGCGTGCCGATGTCGCCATCGGCCAGAGCGCCGAGAATGGCATCGGTCAGGGCATGCAGGATCACGTCTCCGTCCGAATGCGCGATGACGCCGCTGTCATGGGGAACTTTGATCCCGCCAAGCCAGATATGGTCGCCCTCGCCGAAGGCGTGCACATCAAAGCCTGTTCCAACGCGGGTCACATAGGTCATGCGTGAGCCTTTCAGGTGCTGCTCCGCCTCCGCGAAATCGGAGGGGTGTGTCAGTTTGATATTCGCAGATTCTCCGGCGAAGACGTGCACGGGGAGACCGGCCCATTCGGCCAACGCGCCGTCATCCGTAAAGGCATGAAGTCCGGCGGCCGCAGCTTTGCGATGAGCTTCGATAAGTTCGGCAAAGCGAAAAGCCTGAGGCGTCTGGACGGCCCGGAGTCTGGCGCGATCGGGTGTGGATGCCACCATGTCCTGATCGCCCAAAACCTTGATCGTATCCGTCACCGGGATGCCTGGGACAGCCGCACCCCAGGTTGCCGCCGCGTCGATGGCCCGTTCGATGAGTTCTTTGCTGACGAAAGGCCGGGCGGCATCATGAACGAGAACGAGATCCGGCATGACACTCGAAAGAGCCTCCAGCCCATTCCTGACCGAATCCTGCCGCGTTTCTGCACCATAGGCGACGGGAAGGAGGCGTTCGTCGCCACCAACCGAGCCGATGGCTTTACTGTAAAGCGCATTGTCGTCTGGGTGGATCACCACCATGACGCGATCAATCTTCGGATGGTTGAGAAAGCAGTCGAGGGTCAGTTCCAGAACGGTTAGGCCATTCAGAGAGCGATATTGTTTCGGCACACCTTCGCCTGCTCGCGATCCACGTCCTGCGGCAACGATAAGGGCGACGACTGACATAAGCGGGCCTCTGTGACAGGTGCTCTCCTAAGCGTGACTTGCCGAATAGGCAAATTTCGTGGACCGGGGCTTGCGCTGGCCCGCGCTTTGGCTATTAATTAGGCATAATGAATCTTGATCAAAAAATAGGCGAGTGGGGATTTGATATCGGTTCCATCCGTGTCGAAACCCCATCAGTGCTCGCGCCCCTGTCCGGTGTCACGGATGTCGCTATCAGGCGCATTGCCAAGCGCTGGGGGGCGGGCCTCGTCGTGTCCGAGATGGTGGCATCCGACGAGCTTGTCCAAGGCTCCGAGGAGGCTCAGTTGCGGGCCGAGGGTTCCGGGATCGAACCCCATGTGGTGCAGCTCGCCGGCTGCGAGCCCCATTGGATGGCCGAGGCTGCGCGGGTGGCCGAAGGGGCAGGGGCCCGGATCATCGACATCAACATGGGTTGTCCCGCCAAACGCGTGATCGGAGGCTATTCAGGCTCCGCCCTCATGCGCGATCTGGACCATGCCAGCCGGCTTATCGAGGCCACCGTGACCGCTGCCGGCGTTCCCGTGACCGTCAAGATGCGGCTGGGATGGGACCATGACACCATCAACGCGCCCGAGCTCGCCCGCCGTGCCGAGGCGCTCGGCGTCAAGGCCGTGACGGTGCATGGCCGGACGCGGCAGCAATTCTACAAGGGCAGGGCGGATTGGAGCGCGATTGCTCCCGTTGTGCAGGCTGTGGGCATTCCCGTCATCGCCAATGGCGATATCGGCTCGCTCGATGATGCGCGGGCCTGCCTCGCGGCATCGGGAGCATCCGCCGTGATGATCGGGCGTTCCGCCGTCGGGCGGCCGTGGATCGTCGGCCAGATCGGGGCCGCTCTTCAGGGGCGCAGCATGCCGGATCCCACAGCGGAGGAGCTGACCGAAATCGCCCTGGAGCACTACGAGGGGCTTCTCGAACTTTATGGCCCGCATGTCGGTATCCGCCATGCCCGAAAGCACCTCGCCGCCTATGCCGAAACCGCCATTTCCATGGGGTTCCATGTTCCTCCATCCGTTCGTGCCGAACTGGTGACGTCGACCGATCCAAAGGCTGTCATGACCCTGTTGCGATCCCTTTATACTGAGCGCGCACGGGAGGCCGCATGACGATTGCCATGAACGACCTCATCGTGAATGCGCTGCCCCTGCCGGTTCTCATCATTGGCCGGGATCACCAGATCGTTCACGGCAATGCTGCTGCCGAGGCATTCTTCGAGATGAGCCTGCGCATGATGCAGCGCCAGAAACTCAGCGACTTCCTGCCATTCGACTCTCCCGTGATGGCACTCGTCGACGATGTGCGTCATCGAGGCTCCAGCGTCAGTGAGCACAGGGTCGATATCGGCAGTCCGCGCATGGGATCCGAGCGCATCGTCGATGTGTTCGCGACCCCGCTCGGGGATGACGGCGAGAACGTCATCATCATGCTTCAGGAACGCACCATCGCGGACAAGATGAACCGGCAGCTCACCCATCGCGGAGCAGCACGATCCATCACCGCACTTGGCGCACTTCTGGCGCACGAGATCAAGAATCCTCTGTCGGGCATTCGCGGCGCTGCTCAATTGCTCGAGCAATCCGCCAACGAGGACGACCGTCTCCTGACGCGGCTGATCTGCGACGAGACGGATCGCATCGTGAAACTCGTCGAGCGCATGGAGTTGTTCGGAGAGGAACGTCCTATCGACCGCGGTCCGATCAACATTCACGGTGTGCTGGACCACGTGAAGCGTCTCGCCCAATCCGGCTTTGCGCGGCACATCCGCTTCGTCGAGAATTATGATCCCTCCCTCCCGCCGGTTCTCGGCAATCGGGATCAGCTAATCCAAGTCACCCTCAACCTCKTGAAGAACGCTGCGGAAGCGGTCGGCATCGATGCCACGGATGGGGAGATCACTCTTTCGACGGCATTCCGCACAGGCGTCCGACTGCAGATTCCGGGCGCTCAGGAACGGGTGAGCCTGCCGATTGAACTCAGCGTGAGCGACAACGGTCCGGGCATTCCGCCCGAACTCATGAGCGATCTTTTCGATCCCTTCGTGACCACCAAGGTCCAGGGCAGCGGCCTTGGACTTGCGCTGGTGGCGAAAATCGTCGGCGATCACGGCGGAATCGTCGAATGTGAGCCGGCCCCACGCCGTACGAGTTTCCGAATTCTCCTGCCGATGCATCGCGCCAATGACGGACGCGAAGCAGATATTTGAGGCTTAAAAACATATGCCCAGCGGACAAATTCTTCTCGCCGATGACGATGCCGCCATTCGGACGGTTCTGAACCAGGCTCTCTCCAGGGCCGGTTATGAAGTGCGGTCAACGAGTAACGCCGCAACCTTGTGGCGCTGGGTGGCGCAAGGCGAGGGCGATATCGTCATTACCGACGTGATGATGCCGGACGAGAACGCGTTCGATCTTTTGCCTCGCATCAAGAAGCTGCGGCCCGATCTTCCGATCATCGTCATGAGCGCCCAGAACACGTTCATGACGGCCATCAAGGCATCCGAGCGCGGCGCCTACGAGTATCTTCCGAAACCCTTCGACCTGAAAGAGCTGGTGGCCGTTGTCGGACGCGCACTTTCACGGCCTCGCAATCCGGTGGCGAATGCGCCGAGCGCGGAGAACGAGGATATTCCGCTCGTCGGCCGCTCGCACGCCATGCAGGAAATCTACCGCGCCCTTGCGCGATTGATGCCCACCGACCTGACCGTGATGATCACCGGTGAATCCGGCACCGGCAAGGAGCTGGTGGCAAAGGCGCTGCACGATTACGGCAAGCGCCGCCAAGGCCCCTTCGTGGCGGTCAATATGGCGGCGATCCCGCGCGAGCTGATCGAGTCCGAGTTGTTCGGCCACGAGAAGGGCGCTTTCACGGGCGCGACCGCGCGTAATACCGGGCGCTTCGAGCAGGCCGAAGGCGGCACGCTTTTCCTCGATGAAATCGGCGACATGCCGATGGAGGCGCAGACCCGTCTGCTTCGCGTTCTCCAGCAGGGTGAATACACCACCGTCGGCGGACGCGTGCCGATCAAGACGAATGTCCGCATTGTGGCCGCCACGAACAAGGACTTGAGAATCCTGATCCAGCAGGGACTGTTCCGCGAGGATCTCTATTTCAGGCTCAATGTGGTGCCCTTGCGCCTTCCGCCCCTGCGGGAAAGGGTGGAGGACATTCCTGATCTCGCCCGTCACTTCTTCGTGCTGGTCGAGAAGGAGGGGCTGGCCCGCAAGCAGCTCGACGTGGAGGCCATGGACCGGATGAAGCGGTATCGCTGGCCGGGTAATGTCCGCGAGCTGGAAAACCTGGTCCGGCGTCTGGCGGCTCTTTACCCGCAGGACACTATCACTGGCGCCATCGTCGATTCGGAACTGGACTCCCAGCCCCTGCTGCCGCCCCAGCCGGCGGGTAAGCCGTCGACCCAGGCTCAGCAGAACTCGGAAGGGCTTTCCGATGCCGTCGAGCGACACCTGGCCGAGTATTTCTCCGGGTTCAGGGATACGCTGCCGCCTCCAGGGCTCTATCACCGAATCCTGCGCGAGATCGAAGGGCCGCTGATCGGCGCTGCCCTTGCGGCAACCCGTGGCAATCAGATTCGAGCGGCGGAACTCTTGGGCRTCAATCGCAACACCTTGCGCAAGAAAGTGCGGGACCTTGAGCTCATGGTGGTGCGAACAAACCGCGCTTAAGCCGTGGCTGTAATAATTTGACCACAGTGTTGTGTTGGTGCATCACCTTCTAAAGGGTGCCGCATCGAGGCACCCGGTTTGCGGGGCCTCACGTCTTGAACGACCAGAGCATACAAGAGCAGCACCAGACAGCTGAGCCGGGCCAACGGGGATTCGGCTGGCTGGGCTATGTGGCCGTTCTGACGGCGCTCGGCTCCGCCCTGACGACTTTCCTCGTCCTGGCCGGCGCAACGCCGATCCTTCCCACTCATGATGTGGTCGTTTGGCTGTTCATCCTGAACGGCATTCTGATCGCGCTTCTGATCGGCATTGTCGCCTGGCAGGCCCGCAAGCTCGTACGGGAGCACAAGGCGGGGGCTGCCGCGGCGGGGCTTCATGTCCGCATCGTGGGTCTTTTCAGTCTCGTGGCGGTTCTGCCGGCTGTTCTCGTAGCAGGCGTGGCCACTGTCACCTTGGAGCGTGGCCTCGATCCCTGGTTCACGGGCACTATCAGAGATCTGATGTTCAACACGGTGGAGATCGCGAGGTCCTATCGCGAGACACAGTGCCGGACGCTCGCCCGCGAGACCCAGCTCATGGCAGCCGATCTCAACCGGGCCAAGGTTCTCTTCGATGCGGATCGAAAGCTGTTTCAGGAATTCATGAATTCCCGCGCGGTCTTCTTAGGGTTTCCTCTCGCCATGATCGTGGAGCCGGATGGCCGGGTCGTGGAGCGGATCGAGAGCAAGAAACTGCCGGGCAATCCGGAGCCGACCGCTGCCGATTTGGAGGATGCGAGCAACCAGGAGGCTCTCTGCCTCTTTCAGAGCACCGGCAACATCTTCCGGTCGGTCCTGAAGCTGGACGCGCATAACGGGCGGATCCTTTATCTTGCCCGCGAGGTCGATCCACGCGCGGTCGAGTTTCCCGCCGTGGCTGAGCGCGGCGTCGAGATCTATGA
>NZ_JBFUMH010000076.1:0-23407 GCF_054049475.1 Microvirga sp. P5_D2
GTCCGTGTGGTTTGCGGTTTGCTTAGAGCCTGCGGCCTTGGTGCTAGCCTTCCGTGGCACCACAGATTGCCGAACGGTGCTGGTACGGGTCTGTTGGGTGGCCGCTGTCCTCACCTTCTTTACCGGTGCTTTGGTTTTGGATCCTGGCGCAGGCCGCGTTTTCGAGGAAGCTGTCACAGTACGGCTGCCGAGGCTCGCAGTTTGTCCAGCATCAGCTCCAGTCGCTTTTGCGCGCGCAGTCTTTGCGGGGGACTTGGCACGAGGACGTTTGAGTGCAGGCTTTGCCTTGGGCATGGAAAACTCCTGTAGGGTTTCCGGCATTTGGCGCCGCAGGACCCAGTTGTCACCTGCAATCAACAGATAAAGTTAATCACGCGCCCTTTTTCTTCATGGCAATGGGCTCTGTTGCATTAACTTGGAACGGTCACAACGAACCCGCCCGCCCGCTTTCTTCAGGCGGCGAGGCCGAAGAGCTCGTTGATGAGTCGGATTTCTCCTGTCACGTCGCGCTGAGACAGGCCGCAATGGCCGCGGCGGATCATCCGCATCACCTCGAAGCCCTTGATCGTCGCACGCGCCGTTTTCATGCTCTTGAAGCCGCGGGTCGGCCGGATCACACGTTTGAGCGCTCCATGATCCGCCTCGATGATGTTGTTGAAACATTTCGATGTCCGATGCACGACCTCGTTGGGCAGCAGCCCTTCGTTCTGCAGGCGCCGGATGGCTTTGGGATAGGACGCCAGCTTGTCAGTTGTGATCGACTCAGGCGGATAGGCGCTCATCGTCTTCACGGCTTTGCGCAGGAAGCGGTAGGCTGCTCCCGTATCGCGCCGATCTGCCAGCATGAAGTCGATAAGCTGTCCGTGCTTGTCGACGGCACGGAACAAGTACCTTCACTCGCCACCGACCCGCACATAGGCCTCATCCACACGCCAAGACCCACAACGGGAACCCTGACACCAGCGAACCCTCTTCTCGATCTCCGGCGCGTAGCGCTGAACCCAGCGAAAGAGGGTGGATGCGTCACCGTTGACACCGCGCTCAGACATCTCGCCGAGATCGCGATAGCTGAGCCCGTACTTGCAGTACCAGCGCACGCACAGCAGGATGATCTCGACAGGAAAACGGCGGCGCTTGAACAGAGACAACAGAACGATTCCTCGATTGGCTATCCCTCGCTACACGACCACGGTTAATGCAACGGTGCCGAATTTTCGGAGCCCCTAAGAGGGCATGGTCCATTCATCAGGGGTGCCCGCCTCGACCACAAGCGATAAGGCGGCTGGATCACTACTGCCCTCTCTAAGCTCATCGGCCAACCCATCAACACTTTGTCTGAAGAATGGCGGATTGTGACTGAAGCCCGTGGCCTCTTTGCCATGTCCAAGGAATAGCGGGACGTGACAACAGCTGGAAGGCAGAACCTCTCTACGCCAGCCTAAGCCAGCAGGGTACTCCTCCCAAATACACTGTGCGTTCCTCAGATCACAAAGAAGTCGTGGGAGGAGATCTCTGCTTTGTTCGTCAGAACGGCGAACTTCACCTGAGCGGCTGAACCGGTACCATCGGCATCATAGTAGAGTGATCCCGTCTGTCGGTCATAGATGATCCGGTCCTGCGCATCCTGGGCGGCCGCTCCTGTCACGAACAGCTCTGCCGCCAGCATCGCCCCCTTAGCCGTACCTTTGCCCAGTGCGGTGAACACCGCATCCTCCAGCACAATCCGGTCCTCTAATGCTGTGAAGTCCCGGATCTCATCCACGTTGCGGCTCTCGCTCAGTTGGGTGTCGAACACAAACCGGTCGCGGCCGGCCCCACCATGAAGCGTGTCTTGGCCAGCCCCGCCAGACAGCCAATCATGGCCCGAGCCCCCCGACAGCAGGTCACGGCCCGCGCCACCATACAGCCGGTCCTGGCCGGAACCGCCCGAGAGCCGGTCATTGCCGGATCCGCCTTCGACAAAGTCGTTGCCGGAGCCGCCGGCGACGGTATCCCGTCCCGCATCACCATACACCCGGTCGTTGCCAGAGCCGCCCTGGACGTTATCATTCCCAGATCCGCCGTACACCCGGTCCTGGCCATCGCCGCCTGACACGACGTCGTTTCCGGTGCCGCCATATACCTGGTCGCTGTTCTGGTCGCCGTAGAGCGTGTCATTGCCACCCATGCCATTCAGCGTGTTCTGGCCTGCGCCGCGGCGCATGAGGTTACCAAGCTCATTGCCCTGCACGTCAGCCGTGCCCCAGAGAGTAATGTTCTCGATCGTGTCCGGTAGGATCAGAGTGCCAGAGCCAGAATAGAACACATGATCCACCCAGCTCGTGCCCAGAGCAGCCGTCAGCTGCGACGGGTCCGAGATCGTGATGTTGTGGCCGCCGGTCTGGTTCGGACTGACGACCGGATCGGGTATCAGGAGCACGGGAGCTGTGGCCGTTGAGGTGACGCTCTCTGCATGCCCACCGCCGTCGGTGTAGCTGGCCTTGATGGTGATGACCTTCCCGACGGCAGCCTCCGTCAAGGTGTAGCTGGTTCCGGTCGCACCAGTGATGTCGACCCCATCAGCCTGCCACTGATACGAGATCGCTCCCAAGCCATCGGCATCAGCCAGCGTTTGGCTCGCCGTCAGCGTCTGGCCCCGCATAGGATGGCCGCTGATCGTCACTAGGCCTGTGGGAGGATCGTTGATGTCAATCGTCAAGGTCTGGGTCACGACACCGGAGACGTTGCCAGCCTCATCGGTCGCAGTGACGGAGACAAGATTGTCGCCATTCCGGTTGAGGAGCAGGTTGCCGGCTATCGGCACTGCTGTTTCCAAGTCGATGCTCCAAGCGCTGTCCACGGCCGTAATTAGGTAGGTCGCTCCACCAACCGTCAGCGTGATGGTCGCTCCCGTCTCTGCAGATCCCGAGATCGTCGGCGTCCCGTCGTCAGTCAGTGCGGGCGAGGAGATAGCCACGGTCGGAGCAACGCCATCAATCCTGACACCTGTGGTGCCCGCCACACCGTGAAGCGTGAGATCAACAGTGTGGCCGCTCGCATCCCTGAGCGTCGCGCCATTGCTGGACAATGCAACCAATGTGATGCCGTCGGCGTCCGTTTCTCCAGGCTGGACCGTGTAGGAGAACTGCAGGGCAGTGGTTCCCGAGCCCGACACATAAGATGCGTAGTGGGTGTTGCCGTCGATGCTTAATGCGATGCGTGGGGTTCCGCCCATCGTATCGACCAGCACTGCCTCGCTGGTGTGTACCGTGAAGATGAGCGCCTGGCCCGCTCGGTACGTGCCGTCGGCCAGCACCGTCACCGAGGCGATCAATGGATCATCGCTGTCAACCGTTACGGACAGTCCTGCGGAAGCCGCAGACGTATTTCCAAGAGCATCGGTCGCCCGTGCCGTGAGGGTATGGCTCCCCGCCGAAAGCGCTGCCGTCGTAATCGACCAGACGCCTCCGACCGCGGTGCCCGTGCCGATCACCGTGACGCCGTCGGTGTCATAGAGCGTAATGGTGGCGCCATCTTCAGCGGAGCCGGTCAGGGTCAGGATCGTGTCACTGGTGATGTTGTCAGTGGGGGATGCACCAGTGTCGCTTGCACTGTCCAAGTCGGGTGTTGATGGAGGCGAAGGCACCAAGGTGTCGAAGTGCAGCGACGGCGTCGCGCCGGCCGATCCGGCATTGCCAGCCCGGTCGCCAAAGACCCCGGCACTGACCGTGATGCTGGCCGTGCCGTTGTTGATTGCCGCATCCGGCGTGAAGGTCGCAGTGCGGATCAGGCCCGTGCCCGAGATCGCTGAAAGCGAGCCCCCGCTGACCACTACATCACCGGTGGCGCCATCCCAGCTGAAGGATGCACCCGGGTCTTCGCTGAAGGTGAAGGTGATGGTGGCGCTCTCATCGGCTTTCAGTTGCGCGGCGCTGCTGGTGATGGACAGCAGCGGCCCCGTGGTATCGATCGTGACCATCGGGCTGATGGAAGCGGCGCTCGCATTGCCGGCGGCATCGAACGCTCTTGCAGTAAGCTGGTGCGAGCCCTCAAGCAGCGTCGAGGTCGTGATCGTCCAGCTGCCGCTGCCGTTGGTGGCGCCACTACCGATCTCGGTGACGCCGTCGCTGTCGTACAGTTTGACCGTCGTGCCAGCATCGGCAAAGCCGCTGAACACCAGGATCTTGTCCATTGTCAAATTATCGCTGTGCGAGGTGCCGCTGTCGCTATCTGTCTCCAGGTCAGGCGCGGACGGAACACTCGGTATCAGCGTGTCAAAGGTGATCGACGAGGTGGCTCCGGCGCTACCCGCATTGCCGACCGCATCCGTGTAGGAGCCGGCTGCAACCATGATGCTGGCCGAGCCGCTGTCGATATTTGCGATCGGGGTGAAGGTGGCGGTGCGCGTCAGGCCTGTACCGCTGAGCGCCGACAGGGTGCCGCCACTGACTGCAACGTCTCCAAGGGTAAAACTCGAACCCGGGTCTTCGCTGAACGTGAAGGTGATCGTGGTGGTTTCGCCGGCCTTCAGGACCGACCTGCTGCTGGAAATATCCAACGTCGGGGCGATGCCGTCGATGATGACAGCCTTGTTCGCGCCGAGGGAGCCGGAGGCGCCGGGAGTCGGAAGCGCCAGCGAGGCGTCTATTGTGCTGCCAAATGCCTTGATCGTGCCACCGTGCAGGGACAGCGCGTTCGTGCTGAGGTAGTCCAGGTCCGGCGTGGTATCTCCGGCCTGCACCGTATAGCTGAAGCTCAGGATCGAGGTGCCGCTGCCGCCAACATAGTTGATGGTGCGGTCCGTCAAGCCGGTTTCCAGCGTCAGCTGCGGTATGCCAGTAACATCGACGGCAGTGTCGAACGTAACGGACACGTTGATCGTATCGCCGACCTTGTAGGTGCCGTTTGCAGAATAAGACGTAACCGAGGTGACCTTTGGCGGTGGAGGATCAGCAATCTGAACGTTGTTGATAGCCCCCCATCCACCCCCATCTGCATAAGTGATCCGGATTTCGTCAACCCGATCAAAGCTTGTGCCGAGAACGGATGTGATAAAGTAATCGCCACTATTCGACGCAAAGTTGGACGTAGCAACCTGCTGGCCATCTCTGAAGCCGACGACATTGACAGATTCGCCAGTCCACCCACCCCAGTCATAAAATTGAAATTGATTGAACTGGAAGTCTGAGCCGTCGGCGCTCTTGATCACGAAGCCGGCCCATCCATTATCTGAAGAGCCCCCAACTCCTGGATAATCGAAAGTGGTTAGGCCAGTGAAATGAGAAGTGTTGGCCAGATCTTGGCTGTTGTACCAATCAATTGGAACGCCCAAAGAGGTGCCGTTCGCGTTTGAGATCAAGCCGATTTGGATATCGATCTCAGGCAGATTGATCGATCCTCCCTCGCCATCTTCGGCAACGCCATCTAGCCAACGGCTATTGTCATCGCTGCTGAAATTAAGCGTGCCGCTGCTCATATTCGCCCCTGTTCCCGTCTAGCCGCCTCTCATTCTGAGAGCCCACTCACGGCAGCGCGGCGGTCGATCCGCCACATGATTGAACTTCTGTAAGGGAAGCTAGCTGTTATTAATACATTTTCCTAGACTAGGAATGAGTGAGCATCTCACCGACATTGACCAGTTGTCCCATTTTTCGGCAGAAGTGCTCAATTTCAAATGGTGTGTCCTACTGGTCACGGTCTTTGACGGGCTCTGTTGCATTAACCTGTCAAACCACAGGATCTGGTAGGTGGCCAGGCCAACAAACACGCTACGGCTTGTGCCTCCCGAATTTGATGCAACAGAACCCTTTGATCCTGAAGCGCTCGCCTGATGAGATTGTCAGCCGGCTCGTCGCCTTGAAGTTCCTGCCCACCCGTAACCCGTATGACGCCCTGTCGGCCGAGTATCTTCGTCGTTCCTTACGCTAGCGACATCGCCAGGCAAACCGACCCAACCTTCGATCAAACCCACCGGAACTCGCGTCAGCGCTGATTCAGCACGACCACGTTGGATCCAGCCGTGTTGGTGCCCTTGGCTGGCTTGACCCTGCTGATGAGGGTGGGCGAGACGTTCCACCTCTGCCCGGTGTCGGTGATCACCGTCACAGTCTTCTTGTTGTAGCGCGTCAGCATGCCCTCGAGGTGCCGCTGGCCGGGAGGCTGGAAGGTGACCCGGTCCCCAATCTTGAACTCCAGCATCTCCACATGAGCGCGCATCTGGTCGAGAAAGCGCAGGCGCTCGACGATGCGGTGGTTGAGATCGATGAGCTCGGCCTCGGTCAGCTGGTCAATATCGATCGTCATAGCAGTGCCCTCAATGAAAGCCGGGCTGGGATGATCGAGCGAATGTCTGGCCAGCGCTTATGCGTGTCAAGAGGAACGGTCCAGCCTCTGAAAGTCCCCTGCCCTTCGCGAATGTCCGTTATCGTCTGACGAGCCGCCGGGCAGAAACCCATCATATTGYCGAACCTCGGCGGCACGCTGCCGAACGACATTTTCTCTGAGATTCTTGGATTGCGAACGATCTGGGTGCCGCATTCCTACCCGGGCTGCTCCCAGCACGGTCCAGACGAGCACCTGCCGCTGGATATTCTCCGAGACGGCTTACGACTGATGACCGGCATTTACTGGGATCTTGAAGAAATGCGCAGCGCAGTGCCAGTCAACGTTTCTGGGAAGCCTCATGGATCTTGAGTAGAAACGGAAGGTCTTCCGCAACTAAAATTCCAGCCACCCAGTCTTTTGATTGAGCCTTATGCCCATGCCGAAGCCTACCGTCCAGTCTGCCTCCATGGACGGCGCATGGACGGCTTTGGGTCAAAGTAGGAATCTCCCTTACCCTTCAGGAACAGCGGCTTCGCCGTCGTTAACGGAAAGCTGCACGTCTTCCGAAGTGTGTCGGAAGATGGCGGCCTCGACCGCAGGCCTGCCGAGTTTCGCTGAATTATCATTTTGACAAGAAGTCCCCTGAAGAGCTGCAAACGAGCTGATGTGGTCCTGCTCGAGCCGGACGATCTCGCCGTTGAAGACGGTTCTGGATTGACCGAAGGACACAAAGACATTAGCCAGCTCGGGAAAGCGAGTTGGCCAATCTTGATCGCTTTGGACTCAACATCCCAATCGTTCGAGGCACCAACCTTCGAAAGTCGGTTGTGTCTGAACCGTGCACCTGTCAGCCAAGCCAGCCCAGAGTTGAATCCGGCTTCCGGAGCCAGGTTTTGGCAATGCGGCAAACGACGGTGTAGGCTGGGTTGAAGACGTTGCCGATATCATAGCGCACCACTTGTCCCAGAAGATGGCTGGCGGAAGTGGGATCCAGGTCGAAACTGTTCCCAAGCCAATTCAACATCTCTGTCGTTGCGTGCTGGAGGGCTTGGTCCAGCGGACGGGCGTTGCCGACCGTGAAAATATCCGAAGTCGTCTCGCCACGAGGCCAGCCGTGATTGGCATTCTTCTTCAGTCGCACCGTGAATTCGATCTCGAACGAAGTCTCGATCCCCGTGCCGACGATCTCGCCATCCCCTTGGCAGGCATGCCCATCGCCCAAGAAGAACAGAGCGCCGGGCTCGAATACAGGGAAACAGGCGACTGCTCCTGGCGCAAAGCCTCTGAAGTCCATGTTGCCGCCATGCCGGCCACTCGTGGCCGTGGAGATCGCCTGCCCCATGCCAGGGGCTACTCCGAAACACCCGATCATGGGCGTCAAAGGCAAGACAAGATCCGCCACCGCGCTGGGCGGCTCCATCAAACGCACAGTTTGAGCGTCGCGATCGATTGCCCACTCGACCCGGTGCCGTTCAGGCAGTCGGGGCAGGATCTCCGGATCAAGCACGTTCGAGGCCAGGAGGGAATAGGTCCAGCCCGTGTCCCGGGTGGGCGTCATGCGTTGGATCTGCACGATCAGCGCGTCGCCTGGCTCTGCCCCTTCCACGAAGAAGGGACCTGTCATGGGATTAGGCCTGGGAGCGCGTTCCACATGTTCGTGGTCACGTCCAGCGGCATCAATCGTGGTGGTGACGACCGTGTCGCCATCGGCGATCCGCAGGACCGGATCGCGAGCACCCAAAACATTGTGATAGCCTGTCGGACTGAACCGATGGTGTGCCACGTCTCATCTCCTCAAATTCATGGGCGTTGTACATCATACGATCTGTGCGAGCCACAAGGCGGCTCTGACCACCACTCGGGTGAACCGGCCTTGCCTATGAAATGTCCTGTGCCTTGGCTCGTGGCGCGTGCGGAACGACCAAGGGCGGTCTATTCCACTCTTCGTGGACAAGAAGGACCGCAAGTTTAATACGCCGATCGATTCAGCCTGCCCCGACGGAGTGGCACAGCCTTATGTTGCGCTGCCCCCGTTGAGCGGCATAGCCTGCCTGGTGAGATATCCCGCGAGCTCATCACGACCCAGGCAATTCAGCACTCGGTGCGGAGGAATGCCTCCCTTGCGGGCCATCAACACGCCCCAGGCGGTGAGATCAAGCTCGTCAACACTATGCGCGTCGGGGTTGATGCTGAACATGCACCCAAGGTCGAGTGCTCGCTGGTGCCAGCGCCAGTCCAGATCCAGACGGTGAGGATGGGCGTTGATCTCAACGGCCACCCTGTGCCTTGCGCAAGCCCCCAAAACCTTCTCGATGTCAATCTGATACCCTTCCCGGCGGCGGAGCAGCCGACCCGTCATGTGGCCGAGGATGGTCGTGAACGGATTGGACACTGCCCGAATGATGCGCTCGGTCTGGGTCTCGGCGTCGAGCCTGAAGCGGCTGTGCACACTCGCCACGACGAAGTCGAAGCGCGCCAGCATCTCATCCGGATAGTCGAGCGAGCCGTCTTCGAGGATGTCGGACTCGATCCCCTTTAAGATCCGGAAGCGGCCTTGATAGCGGGCGTTCAACTCGTCCGCGAGTTCGTGCTGGTTGACGACCCTCTCGACCGAGAGCCCGCCGGCATAGCTGGCCGTCTTCGAATGATCCGCAACACCGAAATACTCATAGCCTTTGGCCCGCGTCGCCTCGGCCATTTCCTCCAGCGTGTTGCTGCCGTCCGAGAAGTCGGTGTGGCAGTGCAGAAGGCCCCGAATGTCCTGATTGGCCACGAGTTGAGGCAATCGTCGCGCTACGGCGAGGGCGATCTCTCCCCTGCCCTCCCGCAGTTCGGGTTCGATGAAGGGAAGATCCAGTGCCGCATAGACATCGTTCTCGTCCACACAGTCAACGAGGTCCTGGCCGCGGTACAGCCCTCGCTCATCGAGCCGCAAGCCGCGGCGCTCGGCAACAGATTGGAGTTCATCAACGTGCTCGGACGAGCCTGTCGCCAGCACCAGGGCAACCCCATAGTGCCGCCGGTCCGCCAGCCACACTCTGGCCGCCTCAGAGAGATCGACAACCTCGATCCCTGCGTGAGCCGGGGTCTCGGCCACAAGAGCGAGATCTGAGACCAGCTCGCAGCCACGTCGGAAGTCGCCGGCGGGAACGATGCGGGTGAGTTCTGGATGCGACCGCCTGAGGTTTGCTTCCAAAGTGCTGAGGTGCTCGCCGGCGCGATGGATGAGCCGTTGCCCGTGCGAACGCCGCATGAGCTCGATGCCCATGAGGACCTTATCCTGAAAGGCAGGACCGAAGCCCTTCGTCACCTTTAGCCGGTCCTGCCGGCATGCCGCTTCGAGCTCTTCGACGCTGGTGATCCCGAGCTTGCGGTAGAGGTCGAGGACTTTCTGCGGGCGCAGACCTGGGATCGCCAGTAGTTCCAGCACGCCCGTTGGCACCTCAGCCCGCAGGGCCTCCAGGCGCGGCGTGGTGCTGTTCCGGTGCAATCGCTGGATCGTCTCTGAGAGGGCGGCGCCCACACCCGGGATCTCCTGGAGCCGCCCTGCCGCTATGATTTCCTCGAGGGGCTCACTGAGCAGCAGGAGGCTCTCGGCTGCCCGGGTGTAGGAGCGCGCCTTGTAGGGGTTCTCTCCCGCGAGCACGAGCCGCTGCCCGAGCTCGATCAGCAGTCTGGCGACGGCGGGCGCATCCAGGCCCTTGGAGGCCTGTGCCGCCATTGCTGGGGGCGGCGATGAGGCTGGTTGTCGGTCCATTCGCATGTCTAACGGGTAGCGGCTCTTGGCCACGAGTAACGTCTGGCAGACCCGGACAGTTTCCGAAGACAAGCTGACCTCATAGGGTTTTGTCGCAAGTTATGGCTGAGGACAGAAAGATGCCCGAGCAGCATGTTGCTGATTATGCGACGAGCTGCTCAAACTGATCGGCGAGCGATGATTTCCGATTTTGGGCATACTTCGCGGATGCGTCGCAAATTTGAAGTCGGGGCGAGAAGCGGGCCGAGGAATTGTCATAGGCTCAGGCGGCGAGCATCTCGAACTGCTCGGCAAGTGATGGGGCGGGATTCCGGGCGTACTTTGCCTGCTGCTTGCGCATCATGTGGATCATCTCAATGCCGCCCAGGATCACACGGGCACAGGCAACAGATTGAAACCCGAGCATCGGCCGCACTYGCCTCTTGATAGCACGGTGATCCTGCTCGATGCGATTGTTGAGGTAGGCACGTTGCCGGATTCGGATCGGCTTCAGCTCGCGTCTCGACCGATCCTGAAGCCGGTCTGCGGTGTCACAGGTCAGGATCGCTTCACGATTAGTCTGACTGCCGTCGATCACGATCCTCTCGGGTCGGCCATGCCGCTTAAGGGCCTTGCGCAGGAACCGCTTGGCCGCAGCCAGGTTGCGCCGCTCGCTGAACCAGAACTCGACGGCGTCCCCGTTGCTATCGATAGCTCGATAGAGATATTTCCATTGGCCTCGAACTTTGATGTAAGTCTCGTCAACGTGCCACTTGGCAGTGACGGCTCGCTTCCGTGAGTTGAATCGGTTCAGCAGTTCAGGAGCATAGCGGATAACCCAGCGATGCACCGTCGCATGGTCGACGGAGATGCCTCGCTCAGCCATCATCTCCTCAAGATTTCGCAGGCTCAGGCCATAAGCCAGATACCACCGCACGCACAGCAGGATCACAGAGCGATCGAAGTGTCGGCCTTTGAACATCTGAACCTCCGGAGTTGATCGGAGGCGTAACCCGAACTGAGTTACTGAACGGTTTGCGACGGAGCCTGCCGCCCTCGCTAGCTTTTAACGCCCCCACAAGAGCTCTTGATGAGCACCAATCCCGGGAATCATCTCCTTGAGAATTCTTTTTAGCGCTTGATGTAGGACGTTACCCAGCTCTGGCGCCAGATCATCCCGCCGTTCCAGCGCAATCGCGCGGTCGATGGAAGGTGCTACAATACGGCGTGCCCTCAAAGTACCGGCTGCGATCTCGTCTGAAATGCTAATCCAGGGCATAAGTGTGCGGCCAAGGTTTGAAATCGTCGCCTGTTTGCGAGGGTTGAGGCCGTCGATCTCGTACGCAACGAAAACGGGCAGCTTCAGTACTGCCGCGTGGTGCTCGACAAGGTTGCGGACGGGGCGCCCCCTGGAGGGTAGTATCAATTGCTCCTTCAGCACATCTTGGAAGGCAATCGGGTTGCTGTTGCGGTCAGGATGCTCCGAAAACATCGCAAGGAACAGCTCTTCCCGTACGAGATGACAGGCTTCGGCTACCGTTTCATCGGCAATTGTCACAGCGAGATCAACCTCACCGCGCTCAAGCAGGCTACGGCTTTCACGGGTGTTGGATTCCAGCACATAGAGACCATAGGTCGGATAAAGAGATCTCATTTCGGCGAGCAGCCGAGGCGTTAATAGCGTTGCCAACGACGGAATGGCCGCCAAGCGGACGACCTGCGGCATACCCGCCTTACGCTTGCCGAACTCTAGAAGCTCCTGCTCGGCGCGCTCCACCTGCGCTAGGATGACGACCGCGTGGTCAAGCAGAAGGCGGCCGGCATCATTCAGTTGCATGCCTTGCCGGGATCGACGGAAGAGTTCGCCACCGTAATCCTTTTCGATTTCCCGAATATGATAGGAGAGCGCAGGCTGAGCTATGCCAAGATGCCGGGCGGCCTCGGACATGGAGCCCGCCTGCCCGATAGCATGGAAATAGCGCAAACGACGAAGATCCAGGAACCCCACTATACTCTCTTTCCATACAGGAATTTTATAGAAATAAAAGTATTCTATATTATCCAAGCTGAAAACTGGCTGTTAACTATTTGTCGGCTCGAAGCCGCCACGGCTGGAGAACTGGTGCGGAGTTGTAGAGGCTGACCGCCGGCCGCGTCCGTGGATAATATCCTAGGGAGGAAATCATGAGACTTATGAAGCAGGCCGTGGTCGCGGCGGCTGTTGGCCTTTCAGTTGCCTCGCCGACATCGGCTCAGAGCGGTTCAAAGGCAATCACGATCGTGTCGCCCTATGCCTTYGACAACATCGACTCCTGCAATTCTTCGTCGGAGATCGGTATCGTCATTCGCGACAACGTTGTTGAGAACCTGACTCACCTCAATCCGGCGACAAGCCAGCCTGAGCCTCGGCTCGCTGTCAGCTGGGAGCAGGTAAAACCCACCGTATGGCGCATCAAGCTTCGGGAAGGCGTCAAGTTCCAGGACGGCGCCGCCTTCAACGCCAACGCCGTCAAGCGGTCGATCGACCGCATGTTCAATACGAAGCTCGATTGTCTGAACCGCGGCAAGCTGTTCGCTAATATTAAGCTGACGCCAACCGTCATCGACGACTATACGATCGAGATTTCGACGGAACTGCCGCAGGTTCTGATGCCGCTCTTCATGAGCTTCTTATCCATCGAATCCCCGAACACCAATTTCGATGCGCTGACCAATGCGCCGGTTGGCACCGGCCCCTACAAGATCGGCAAGGGTCAGCAGGACCAGACGGTCCTTGAACGGTTCGACGGGTATTGGGGTGAAAAGCCGGCAGTCGAAAAAGCGACCTATGTCCGTCGCGACGAGTCGGCGCTGCGCGCAGCCATGGTCCAGGTGGGCGAGGCTGATATCGGCTTGAACATCGCGATCCAGGACGCTACCGATCCGAAGACCGATTTCAGCTACGCAAACGGCGAGACGACACGGCTTCGCTTTTCGTTCAAGCCGCCACTGGATGATATCCGTGTGCGAAAGGCCTTCAACCTTGCGATCGACAGGGAGGCCTTGCGCGATGGCTTGTTCACTAAGGACTACCAGATAGCCACCCAGCTCTTCCTGCCGCGCATCAACGGCTACAACCCCGACCTGAAGCCGTGGCCCTACGATCCCGAGCAGGCCAAGAAGCTGCTCGCGGAAGCGAAGGCCGACGGGGTCGCCGTCGACAAGGAAATTCCGCTGATCGGCCGCATCAACTTCTATCCGAACGGGCAGGAGGCGATGGAAGCGATGATTGGCATGTGGAAGGAGGTTGGCCTCAATGTGAAGCTGAACCAGATCGAGCGCGCCCAGTGGCTCAAACTGGTCAATAAGCCGTTCAGCAATGACCGCGTGCCGATGCTAATCCAGGAACAGCACGACAACAGTTCCGGCGACGCGACCTTCACCATGTATTTCCGTTATCACTCGAAGGGTCAACAGAGTGAGTTCGGCGATCCTAAGCTGGACAGCCTGATCGAGCGCGCCGACGCGGCGGCAGGCGCCGAACGGGTCAAGCTTTTCCAAGAGGCAAATGCCTATTCGGCCTCGCAGGTAGTGCCCGATGTGATGATGCTGCACATGGTCAATGTTATGCGGGTCGCGCCCCGACTGGATTTCAAGCCCACCGAAGTGACGAGCACGATCTTCGAACTCTCGAAGGTTAAGTTCAAATAATGAATTAACCCGCGGACAGGGTGATCGGTCACCCTGGCCGCAGGGAGGAAATAATGGGCGCCTATCTCTGGAAACGCATTGCGTACAGCCTTGTCTCGCTCATCGGCCTTATCGTTCTGGTCTTCTTTCTGGCACGGCTGACAGGCGACCCCACCGATCTCTTTCTGCCGATGGACAGCACACAACAGGTTCGCGAGGAATTTGCAGCGCTCCACGGTTTCGATCAACCGGTGGCGCTGCAGTTCCTTCATTACATAACCGACCTGTTGCAGTTCGACTTCGGCGACTCTCTTCGGCAAAGGCGGCCGGCACTCGAACTAATCATGGAAGCGCTGCCGACAACGCTGCTCCTGTCGCTTTACGCGATGAGCATATCGCTCCTGATTGCGATCGTGACTGGTTCCATCGCCGCCTATCGCCCAGGCGGATTGTTCGACCGGGTCGCGAGCCTCATTTCACTCGCAGGCGCAAGCATTCCGAATTTCTGGATCGCCATCGTCGGGGTCTTGGTCTTCGCCGTCATGTTTCGCGTACTTCCAACGTCAGGGACCGGTACGCCGCTTCACTGGATCCTGCCGGTCGTCGTTCTTTTCGTGCGTCCTTGCGGCGTGCTGACCCAGGTCGTGCGCAGTTCGATGATGTCGGCGCTCAACTCGTCCTATGTCAAGACCGCGCGCGCAAGAGGGGTCCGTCCGAAACGGGTCATCTTCGTGCATTGCCTGCGCAATGCCATGCTGCCGATCGTCACGGTCGCAGGCGATCAGGCTGCCGGCATGATCAACGGCGCGGTGATCGCCGAAACCGTGTTTGGCTTCCCCGGTATCGGAAAGCTGATGATTGACGCCATCCTGTTCCGTGACTTTGCAGTCATCCAGGCAGCTGTTCTCATCACCGCCATTGGCATCTTCGCTCTGAATATCCTGGTCGACATCATCTACGCCGTGCTCGACCCCAGAATTCGGTACAATTGAATGGCTGGCAACATCGACATTTCCTCCTCTCCGGCTACATTGCCTCCACCCGCCGGCTTTCTGGCGAGGTTGATCGGCATCACCGCGATGTTGTGGCGCGACAAGCTCGCGTTCATCAGCGCGCTCTTTCTTCTGCTTGTCCTGTGCTGCGCGATCTTCGGCCCGATGCTGCTCGACGACAAGGCGCTCGCAGTCAATCTTCGCGGCAGGAATGCACCTCCCCTTTCTCTCGACAAGGGCTGGCTCTACGTTCTCGGCGCGGATAATCTTGGCCGCAGCGTGGTGGTGCGGCTCATCATCGGTGCGCGCTACACGCTCGCGATCTCTGGTGCCGCCGTCCTCTGCGCCCTCGTCATCGGTGCCATCCTCGGATTGATCGCCGGATATAAGGGCGGCTGGGTCAGCGGCGTCATCCTGCGTGGCGTCGATATCCTCATGAGCTTCCCTTCGCTGCTCTTGGCGCTGATCGTACTCTACGTCCTGTCGCCCAGCGTCGGGAACGTCGTTCTGGTCCTCGCGATCAGCCGCATGGCCGTCTACCTCCGCACATGCCGAGCAGAGGTGCTGGAAGTGCGTGAACGCCAGTTCGTCATCGCGGCACAGGTCATGGGCGCATCCAACCGCCGCGTCATTTTCAAGCACATCTTCCCTACCGTTTTCCCGACGCTGCTAACGATCGCGACACTCGAATTCTCGGCAGTGATGCTGGCTGAATCAAGCCTGAGCTTTCTGGGGCTCGGCGTCCAGGCGCCGGCAGTCACCTGGGGCCTCATGGTTGCCGATGGGCGTGCTTATCTCGCCAGCGCGTGGTGGCTGTCGTTCTGGCCAGGCCTTGCAATTTCGCTCACAGCGATCGCCGTCAATCTCTTGGCCAACTGGCTGCGCACCGCGACCGATCCTTCACAACGCTGGCGGCTGGAGCGCAAACAACCATGACCCGGGCCTCCGAACATCTGCTGCAGGTCGACGACCTGAGCGTTGATTTCCAGACGAGTTCCGGCATCGTTCATGCCGTCCGCAATGTGAGCTGGCACCTCGACAAGGGCGAGACCCTTGCAATCCTCGGGGAAAGCGGCTCCGGCAAAAGCGTCAGCGCTTCGGCCATCATGGGCCTCATCGACATCCCTCCCGGGCGGATCGCATCCGGCAGAATCCTCTTTGACGGCCAAGACCTGACTGGACTTTCGTCCGAAGCGCAGAGGCAGATCAATGGCAAGCGCATCGCCATGATCTTCCAAGACACACTAGGAGCGCTCAATCCGGTCTATTCGATAGGCTGGCAGATTGTTGAGAGCATGCTGGCGCATAATGTCCCGCGCGAGGAAGCGCGGCGCAGGGCGGCCGAGCTTCTGTGCAAGGTAGGCATACCTGACGCCGACCGGCGCTTCCATGACTATCCGCATCAGTTCTCTGGCGGGCAACGCCAACGCATCATGATCGCGGCCGCCATCGCGCTGCAGCCGGACCTGCTCCTCGCGGACGAACCGACCTCCGCCCTTGACGTCACCGTGCAGGCAGAGATCCTGAAGCTCTTGAAGGGGTTGCAGGCAGAGACGGGCATGGGGATACTGATCATTACCCACGATCTCGGCGTGGTGACGGAAATAGCCGATCGTGTGGTGGTCATGCAACATGGCAGCGTGGTCGAGCACGGGCTCGTCGAGTCGGTACTCAAAACACCACAGCATTCCTATACGCGCCGCTTGCTCGAGTCCGTCCCCGGTCGCCACGGATATCCACCGAGCCGCGAAACAGCGAAGGACAAGCGGCTCCTCGAAGTCACCGGGCTTTGCAAATACTACGGGGTGACAAAGGGTATCCTGAAGCAGGATACCGGAAATTCAATCAAAGCGCTTGACGATGTTAGCTTTACCCTCAGTCGCGGCGAGACATTAGGCATCGTCGGCGAGAGCGGTTCGGGCAAGACCACGTTGGTTCGAACCCTCCTTGGTCTGGTGGAGCCAACCTATGGCTCGGCCACGTTCGGCGGGAAAGATCTATTCTCGAAGGACCCGGAAGACACCAAGGCTCTGCGGCTGCGCATGCAGGTCGTTTTTCAGGACCCAACGGCGTCTCTCAATCCGAGAATGCCGATCGAGGAGATCATTTCCGAGCCCTGGGCAATTCACAGGGACGTGCTGCCACACCCAAAATGGCGCGATGCAGTTGCGACTCTCCTTGAGCAGGTCGGGCTGAAACCCGAATACGCAGCGCGTTATCCGCATCAGTTCTCGGGCGGGCAACGCCAGCGCATAGCGATCGCCCGTGCACTCGCGCTGAAGCCCGACGTGATCATCTGCGACGAAGCAGTCTCGGCGCTCGACGTCTCCATCCAGGCACAGGTCATTGACCTGTTGAGGCGGCTGCAGACGGAGTTCGGTGTCTCCTACCTGTTCGTCGCCCATGACCTCCCCGTCGTGCGCGATTTCGCGGACCGCGTCGTGGTGATGCAGGGGGGGCGTATCGTGGAAACGGGCGCGACGGCCAGCGTCTTCGAGAATCCTCAGCACTCCTATACTAGGCGACTTCTAGCGTCGCGTCCCCGCGAGGAGCAGCTTCGTGGAACTCAGTCCGCCTCAAGCCTATTGGATCCGACCCAATGACCATACTGAACTCAAGAGCAGCCGAGGCGGCCAGCGTCCTGCTCGCTGCGCGCCATCAGGACATGCAACTGCCGACGCTGCCGGATTATCTGCATCCGGCCGACCTTGCGGAAGCCTATGCCATTCAGGATGAAACCATCAGCTTGATCGGAGCTGTCGGTGGGTGGAAGGTCGGCGCCAAACCCGACAGCGAGCCGCGGTGCTCCGCTCTGCCGGCCTCCGCCTTCCAGAGAGCCGGAGCGCTGCTGACGGAGCGGTTGACATGGCCCGCTGGCGGATTTCAGGCGGAGGTCGAGCTTGGCGTCGTATTCGGTTCGTCTCTGCCCCCGCGAGCCAGACCCTATTCCACCTGCGAAGTCGAAGACGCCATCGATGGCGTGGTGCTCGCGGTGGAACTCATCTCGTCTCGCTTCATGGACCGCAAGAGCCTGTCGCCGCTGATGGCGATCGCCGATCTTCAAAGCAATGCAGCCGTCGTGCACGGTGCTCCCATCAGGGACTGGCGAAGCCTCGACCTGTCGGTGAKTCCCGTCGCGCTCTCGGTGAGTGGCGCGTCCCTGCCCGAGGCATCGAAACGCGAGGAATGGCAGACGACCGTGACCACGCTGACTTGGCTTGCCAACCACGCCGCCTCTCGCGGCCACGGCCTCCTGGAAGGCAATCTGGTGATAACCGGCGCACGGATCGGACCTGTCTCGCTCGTGTCGGAGGACGTTCTCGTCGCCAGTGCACCGGGCTTCCAGGACATAACCATCGCTTTCAGGCCCTGAACAACTCGGAGGAAATATGCACGGTTTTCAGATCAACAAACGCGATCGCGTTGCCAGCAAGGAACTGGTCGAACGGTTTCGATCCATCCCCGTCTCGAACGTCAGCGACGTGATGTCACGTACGACCGCAACCGGTGCGCGGCTCCGTCCGTATCACGACGGCACGCCTCTCGCCGGAGTCGCGGTGACGGTGCGCACCCGCCCCGGCGACAACCTAATGCTGCACAAGGCTATAGATCTCTCCGGCGCAGGAGATGTGATCGTCGTGGAAGCCGGTGGCGAGCTGACAAATTCGCTAATGGGAGAAATGATGGTGAATTACGCCGCTAGCCGAAATATCGCAGGTTTCGTTCTGGATGGAGCGGTGCGCGACGTCAGCGTTCTGCGGGCAAGTTCGATGCCGGTCTATGCGGCCGGCGTCACACACCGCGGGCCCTACAAGGATGGTCCTGGTGAAATCAACTGCACGATCGCGATCGATGGCATGACGGTGGAACCTGGTGATATCGTCATTGGTGATGAGGACGGTGTCCTCTGCATTCCGTTCGCTCACGCCGAAGCCATCCTCGAAGCCGCCGAGAAAAAGGTGGTGCAGGAGGAACAGGTTCGAATCGCCATTCAGGAGGGGCGGCTGGATCGCAGCTGGATCGATAAGTTACTGGAAAGCCGGGGTTGCCAGACAGCCTGAAAAGCAGCGACCGCCTCTTTATGTTAGAGGCGGTCGCTATTCCAGAGGTTAGCCACGTTCGGCAGATTCTGCCTCGCAAACCGACGGTACTGTCAACTTGGCGAGAGGTCGGGGTCTGTGGCAGGGTCTCGGGCATGAGCACGACATCCAATCCTTACCGCGGCTTCCGCTTTCCGGCCGAGATCATCAACCAAGCGGTGTGGTTGCATCACTGCTTCAGCCTCAGCCTTCAAGAGGTCGAGTTGATCCTCGCGGCGCGGGGTGTTGTGGTCAGCTATGAGACCATCCGTGAATGGAGCCGCGCTTCGTACGAACCCACGCCAACACGCTCAAGCGGCGCCGACCGAAACCCGGAGACAAGTGGTTTCTCGATGAGGTGTTTGTCCGCATCTGAGGCAAACTGCACTACCTCTGGCGGGCCGTTGATCAGCACGGGAATGTACTCGATGTGCTGGTCCAGAGCCGACGGAACACGAAAGCGGCCAAGCGCTTCTTTCGCAAGCTGCTGAAGGGTTTGTGCGACGTGCCGCGGGTGATCGGGTTCTGTTGCAGCTTTGAAGGCACCCTGGCTCGGGCTATGACGCTGAGCGCGTTGAGAGGGGCTCGTGGTGAAGACAGGCAAGAGAACCCGTTCAAGGGTCGGCAGTTCACGGCGGAGATCATCCTGTGGGCGGTCCGCTGGTATCTTCAGTTCCCAATCAGCTATCGCGACCTCGAGCGCATGCTCTCGGATCGTGGTGTGCAGGTGGATCACACCACCCTGTTCCGCTGGATCCAGGCCTATGCACCCGAACTGGACAAGCGCGTCCGCCTGCATCTGCGCATGACAAACGGCTCCTGGCGTGTGGACGAGACATATATCCGAGTAAAGGGCGAGTGGCTTTATCTCTACCGTGCCGTTGATGCGGCCGGACAGACGATTGACTTTCTGCTCTCGGTCAAGCGGGATGCGACGGCTGCCAAGCGTTTTTTCCGGAAAGCCTTGAAGCAACCCCATACAGTCAGTCCGCGGACTATCACGGTCGACAAGAATRCCGCCTATCCTGTAGCGACGAAGGCGATGAAACGTGCCGGAGAGCTCTGGCGGTTCGCCAAACTCCGGCAGGTGAAGTTCCTGAACAACATCGTCGAGCAGGATCACCGGCGCATCAAGCGCCTGGYCAGACCCGGATTGGGCTTCAAGAGCTTCGCGTCTGCCTCACAGACGATTGCCGGCTACGAGGCGATGGCGATGATCCGCAAAGGTCAGGTTTTGAACGCACCAGCAAACGATATGCAGGCTCAGCGTGATTTCATTGCTGCTCTCTTCGGCGTGGCCGCCTAACCTGAGGTCATCTCCGGCAGTCTCTTGATCTACGTCAGGGTTTGCAACGGAACCATAAAAGTAGGCGTTGAACTCGTCCCGCTCGGTAGCGGGATGAGGGCCGCTGTCACAACCAACCATAAGCAAGCAGGCCCCAACGGCCATTGCTAACTTCTTCATCAGCCCCTCCCATAGAGCGGGAAGAGCTTAGCATATGGCAATCGGCAGTCGAAACGTCTTAAGCCGCATTGATGATCCGCTCTACCAGCTCCGGTTCCTTCTCAATAACCCTAAGATAGGCCTCCAGGGCGGAATCCGGTGTAGTACGGCCTTGCTCTAGATCCTGAAGACGACGCAGGTTGAGGTGGTAGCGTTCTGCAAATTCACGCTGGGTCAGCTTGGTGCGTGCGCGAGCGCGACGGACAATGCCACCGACGAAAACCTTGAGAAGTTCGTCTTCACCAAGCAGCGGGTTGTCTGGGTCGCTTTCGGCGGCGGCCGTGATGTCACTATCCGTCATGGCATCCAGGCGAGCGGCTTCTTCAGGCGTCAGCTTCCGAGGGGTCGCCCGAATATCGGCCAATGTCTTACGAACGGTCRCCATATCGCTTCTCCTCCGAGGCGTTAGTGCGGCGGGCCGAGATAACTCGGCAGACTTCACCGCGCATTGTGAAAACAACTACGAAAAGCCTGCGCTCGATTGCGCCGACCGCCTTGCTACGAGCTTCGCCCTGGTCGGTCTGGGAAGCGTCGAAGATGATGCAGGCTTCGTCAAGAAACACCTGGACCGCATAGTCGAAAGAAACACCGTGCTTAGCGAGATTTCTCTCGGCCTTGGCGTCGTCCCATTCGAATTCGGTCGGCGTGTTCATAGCTTGATAGTACGGATATTCCGTACTTAGTCAATAACAGATACGGACATCCCGTACGTGGTTCCAAGCTCTCTTGGGGGGTCCATTACATCTGGCAGCACTCTTACCGAGCCGGCCAGCCGTCGACCTTGTTCAGCATCCCTGTCGAGCTCGACGAGAACATGCGGATGCGTGCTCCATCTGACCCTATTCCAAACATAGTACTCGCCAGTATTCACAAATATGCAGAGGGTCCTTCTCGAGCCGTTTGTACTGTATAGGCCTGGACGACCGTTCAAAGCGTCCCAGAATACGCTGCGAAACCTTCAAAACCGGTTCCATAATCGCACTTTATCGGAAATTCGCGAACAATGCTGAGCAACATCCCTAATGTTCTGTCAGCTTAGGGACCGGTGAACCGGTAGGCTTGCCAAACTGCCCGGCCCTTGGGGGTGACAATATATCGGGAGTTGCCAACGGGAACGCCAGTGGGCGCTCGCTCCAGATATCCTTGCTGGACGAGCCTCTTTGCCTCGTCAGTAAAGTGATCCAACCCCTTTTTTCCACGTCTTCCACGGCTGACCGGCTCTGCAAGGCGGCCGATAAGATAGTATTCCCTTTCAGTCAGGTCTTGCTCGTTGTGAGGCATCCGAGATCCTTGAACCCAGCGACAAGCGACCGTTGTTGAAAGGATCATATTCAAATATGGCGATTTACTCTGGCGGAGTGCCTGTTCCAAAAACGTCCTTCCGCGAATTATGCCTGCCCCAGATCCGAAGGCTGAGACGATAGATCATGCCGTTCGAGCTTCATCGACGCGGTTACGGTGACAATCCGCTGGTCATGCTCATCGCGCACCTCGATGACGACATCGCTGAGATCACCCCTTGCCAGCTGGCCTGTTTCAATCTCAGCCGCCGAGCGAATTACCCCTCGGATGGCAGCGTCCAGGCTGTCGAACTCGGTCCCCTCGTCATCACGCAAGAGGTCCGTGCCAGTCTGGATATCGAAATAGTAGAGAGCCACACTGATCTCCCTCTCCCAAGGCATGACGCCTGACCAGCAGGAGGGTTTCCGGACTGTGACTAAAAGCCTCCCAGGTCCCGGGATCCGCTACCGCGATGGGGTTGGCGGATACGTGCCGGGCAGCAGACGCTGGTAGACCCGGCGGATTTTGCCGTAGCATTCGCATGTCGTCTCCTCGAGCCCTGCCCGGTCGAGGACGGTAATGCTGCCGCGACTCTGCCGGATCAGGCCCGCTGTCTGTAGCGTGCGGGTCACGACGCTGACGGTGGAGCGCTGGACCCCGAGCATCTCGGCTAGGAACTCGTGCGTGAGCGGGAGGGTGTCCCCATCCGCCCGGTCGTGCATGCTCAGGATCCAGCGGCAGCAGCGGGCCTCGACCGGATGCAAGGCATTGCACGAGACGGTCTGGAAGGTCTGGGCCAGAAAGGCTTCGCCATAAAGCAGGATCATCAGCCGGAGCTTGGGACGGGTATCCCGCACCTCGTTCAGGCGCTCGAAGGCAATCCGCGAGGCTGTGCCGGCCATCTGCACGACATAACGGCCGAATGCCTCCCGCGTCACCAGGGCACTGAGCAGGCCCGCGACGCCCTCGCGCCCGAACACCGCAACCTCGTTGGTAGCACCGTCCTCCATGACGTTTACAAGGGAGATGATCGCGTTATGGGGAAAGTAGGCATGGCTGATCAGCTCGCCGGCGTCATAAAGGATCTGACCGCGCTTCAGCTCGACGAGGTCGAGATGCGGCTCGAGGGCCGCAAAGTCCTCTGGCTCCAGGATGGCCAGGAGTCGGTTGGTGCAATGACTGGCGTTCAGACCCTGAGGCATGGCACGGGTTCCGCCTACAACACCACAACGCGGATGAGGGGGGATCGTCTCAGCGTGGCTGGTTCCATATACGACCTTATCGGAAGTTCGGGTCCTGAAACGCCAGAAGCCCGAGACTAAACCAAAGTTAGGTCAGAACTTATACTTTTTTGCCAAAAAACCCTCTCAGGTATAGGTCACAGGCCCGTGAAATCAGGCTATTTCTTAAATCACTACAGGGGTGCAGCTCATTTGGCAGAGCTTTTGGGGGTTCCAATCCTCAAATGTACGTTCGAATCGTGCCACCCCTGCCAATTCACTCCCGAAATACTCTATAATGCTTCGTTAATGCTTGCGGGCTCTTCGCTGCGGCAAACGCCTCCAGCGCCTGTTCCGTAATCGCGCTTATCGGAAATGCGCATGTAGCCGCAAAGTTAGAATGTCCTGATCCTGCAAAGTAGGAATGTCACACTCCCCGCTTCTGAACGATGCGGGAGAACGCGGATGGGACTGATAGCGATGAGCGAGCGCGACCTGCAGCGGATTGAGGTTCTGTCGAAGGTTGTCGAGCGCCGCATGACGATCGTCTCGGCGGCCCATAGCCTGGCGCTGAGCCCGCGGCAGGTTCGCCGACTGCTGGAGCGGTTGCAAACCGATGGCGC
>NZ_JBFUMH010000077.1:0-23032 GCF_054049475.1 Microvirga sp. P5_D2
GCCGATGCCCGTGCACGGCGCATCCACGAGAACGCAATCGATCTTGCCGTTGAGGTCCGTCACGGCGTCGGCTCCACCCCTCGGGGTACGGACCTGCACATTGCGAATTCCTGCCCGGGCAAGCCGATCATGGATCGGAGCAAGGCGACGGGCATCGCTGTCGGTGGCGTAAAGCTGGCCGTGGTTCCCCATCATGGCGGCGAGTTCAAGCGTCTTGCCGCCACCGCCGGCGCAGAGATCGACCACCTGCTCGCCGGGTTTCACGCCGGACAACAAGCCCACCAATTGGGAGCCTTCGTCCTGAATCTCGATCCAGCCCTTGATGAACTCGGGCTCGGACTGCACGGCTGGGCCGCGTCCGTCCTCGCTCGGCATAATCCTCAGGCCCAGAGGCGACAGGGGTGTTTCAATCGCGCTCAGATGCGGGAGAGCGTCATGCGCCTCCTCGCGGGACGAGACTTTCAGGGTGTTGACCCGCAGATCGAGGGGTGCGCGCGTGGTGAGCGCCTGCATTTCGGCAACCAGATCATCGCCGAACAGGCGCCTCAGCGAAGGCTCGATCCATTCCGGGAAATCGCCCGCCACCGGGGCTGGAGCATTGTCGAGGCTGGCTGTCTCCAGCCGCTCCCGTTCATTGGCCGAGAGAGGCTCGGGCGCGAAACGCTCGCCGGAGCAAAGGGCTGCTACCGCATCGGTCGAGAGACCGCGCTGGAGCTTGAGCATGCCGAGCACGACTGCGCGGGGCGTCGCCTCGCCCATGATCCAGGCGGCGGAGGATTTCCGGCGCAGGGAATCGTAGACGAGGCTTGCGATGGCAGCCCTGTCCTTGGACCCGGCGAAGCGGTGCGACAGGCCCCAATCCTTGAGCGCGTCGGTCGCCGGACGGCGGCGGGCTTCGATATCGCCAAGCACTTCGATGGCGGCGGAGATGCGAGCAGCAGGTGTCATTGAAAAAGCACACTTAAACTTGGCCGTATAAACGACACATTGTTTCCTATTTTCCGACCCGATCAGAAGTGGATGTAATAGCCGTGCATTTCGCACGATTCTCTATCGGAGCTTCTGACTATGTCGATCCTGTCCCGCATTGCCGCCCTTGGTCTCACTCTTGCCATTGCGGCCTGCGCTACGGCCCCCGCCGCCGATTTCACCCCGCCCCCGCGCAAGGCGACGGACGCGAAGACCCAGCTCGAGAGCGGCAAGCGCTTCTGATGCCCGGTCACGGGATGGGTGCAACGCCCATCCCGTCCCTTACTAGACACCAGACTCTGCCGCAAAGATACGGATGGCGAAGATCACCCACATGATGGCGAGGATCAGGACGCCGACCGCAAAAGCCTGGAAGCGCCACATGACCTTGTTCGAGGTCGTATGGATGAAGGCGTGAACCAGACGGCTCGCCACGAACATCCACGACATCACCACGAACAGCATGTCCGCCTTGCGGGTAATGAGCGCGAACGCCGCCAGCAGATAGAACAGCACCGGCATTTCGAACTGGTTGTGAAACGCGTTCTGCAGCTGCAGGGCGCGCTTGGGCCAGTTGCGCTCGCCAAGGGCGATGTCCCCTACCTTCACCTCGCCCGAACGAAGGCTTGCGAACCTCCTGTTTCCGGTCATGAGAAGCAGGATGAAGGTCAGCCCGACGAGGACGAAGACGGGCAGGAGAATGGCGGTGATGCTCATGGATAAATACTCGACTGAAGCTTAGCTGCGAGTCGGGTAATTAGGGCTCTCCCGGGTAATCGTCACGTCATGGACATGGCTTTCGCGCAGGCCCGCGCTCGTGATGCGGATGAACTGGGCCTTTTCGCTGAATTCTTGCAAGGTTGCCGCTCCCACATAGCCCATGGAAGCACGAAGGCCGCCGGTGAGCTGATGGAGCACGCCGGAGACTGGACCCTTATAAGCCACCTGCCCCTCGATGCCTTCCGGCACGAGCTTGAGCGTATCGCGAACTTCCGCCTGGAAGTATCGGTCGGCCGAGCCGCGGGCCATGGCGCCCACGGAGCCCATACCGCGATAGGACTTATAGGAGCGGCCCTGGTAGAGGAACACTTCGCCGGGTGTCTCGTCCGTGCCGGCGAGCAGCGAGCCCACCATGGCGCAGGAGGCGCCCGCCGCCAGCGCCTTGGCGAGATCGCCAGAGAACTTGATGCCGCCGTCCGCAATCACCGGAACGTCCGCCTGAGAGGCCGCCTCGACCGCCTCCATGATCGCGGTGAGCTGCGGCACGCCGACGCCCGCCACGATGCGGGTGGTGCAGATGGAGCCAGGGCCGATGCCAACCTTGATCGCATCCGCGCCGGCATCGATGAGCGCCTGGGCCCCCTCGCGGGTGGCCACGTTGCCGGCGATGATCTGCACGGCGTTAGAGAGCTTCTTCACGCGGGTGACGCTTTCCAGCACCTTTACGGAATGGCCGTGGGCGGTGTCGACCACGACCACGTCGCAGCCGGCATCGATAAGGCGCTCGGCGCGCTCGAAGCCTTGCTCGCCCGTTGTGGTAGCGGCGGCGACGAGGAGACGGCCCTGAGAATCCTTGGCGGCGTTCGGATAGGCAACCTGCTTCTCGATATCCTTCACCGTGATCAGGCCGATGCAGCGGTAATGATCGTCGACGACCAGCAGCTTCTCGATGCGGAATTGATGCAGGAGGCGGCGGGCTTCCTCCTGGCTCACGCCCTCGCGGACCGTGATGAGCCGGTCCTTGGTCATCAGCTCGGAGACGGGCTGGACCGGATGGTTGGCGAAGCGCACATCGCGGTTGGTGAGGATGCCGACCAGCTTGCCCTTGGTGGCGTTGGGGCCGCGCTCGACCACCGGAATGCCGGAAATGCCGTGATGTTTCATCATGGCGAGCGCATCGGCCAGGGTCTCGTCGGGATAGATCGTGATGGGGTTCATCACCATGCCCGACTCGTAGCGCTTCACGAGGCGCACCTGCTCGGCCTGGGCATCGGGCTCCAGATTGCGGTGGATCACGCCGAGGCCGCCGTTCTGGGCCATGGCGATGGCCATGCGGGCTTCGGTCACCGTATCCATGGCGGAGGCGACGATGGGCATGTTGAGATGGATGGTGCGGGTCAGACGGGTGCCGACATTCACATCGGCGGGTAGGACCTCAGAGCGGCCGGGCCTGAGCAAAACGTCATCGAAGGTCAGTCCTTCGATGATCTTATCGGCGAATACGGAGGCCATGGCCAACTCCTTCAATCATGCTGTGGGGCAAGCGAAAATCGCTTTGGCGAGTTGGCACGGGTCCGTAGCACGGGCTGTTCCATTAGCATAGGGGCGAGAACCGCATTCAAAGAAGATCTGCTGTGCAGCAAATCGCTTTGCAATGTGGCCCCAGGGCGCTAATTCCCGCGAGTCATGCGCCAATCCCGCCTCCTGCCCCTGATCATCGCCACCGCATTATTCATGGAGAACACGGATTCCACCGTCATCTCCACCTCCCTGCCGATGATTGCGCAGGATCTCGGCACCGATCCGATCGCGCTCAAGCTTGCCCTTACCTCCTATCTCGTGAGCCTCGCCATCTTCATCCCGGTCTCGGGCTGGATGGCCGACAGGTTCGGGGCCCGGACGATCTTCACCGCCGCCATCGGCGTGTTCATGGCGGGCTCCCTTGCCTGCGCGGGGTCGGGCTCGCTCGAAGGCTTCGTCATCGCCCGGTTCTTTCAGGGCATGGGCGGCGCGATGATGGTGCCGGTCGGCCGCCTGGTGCTGCTGCGCAGCGTGCCGCGTAACGAGATCGTGCAGGCCTTGGCCACGCTCACCATCCCGGCTCTCGTCGGCCCCATTATCGGGCCACCGCTTGGCGGCTTCATCACCACCTATTTTCACTGGCGCTGGATCTTCTTCATCAACATCCCCATCGGGATCCTCGGCATCGTCATGGCCACGATCTTCGTGCCGAACATAAAGGAGACCGATACGCCGCCGCTCGATGTCATCGGCTTCCTGCTCTCAGGGGTAGGCCTCGCCCTGCTCATGCTCGGGTTCGCGACCGGTGGCCGTCACCTCATCCCGGTCGAGATCTCCATCGGCTGTGTCATCGTCGGCGCCTTCAGTCTCGTTCTCTACCTCGTCCATGCACGGCGCACGCCCCATCCGCTCCTGCAATTGAGCCTGCTGAAGATCCCGACCTTCCGGGCAAGCGTGATCGGCGGGTCGCTCTTTCGCGTCGGCATCGGCGCGATCCCGTTCCTGCTGCCGCTGATGCTCCAGATCGGCTTCGGCCTGAGCCCGGTCGCCTCCGGCTCTCTCACCTTCGTCGCCGCCGCCGGCGCGCTGTTCATGAAGACGCTCGCCAAGCGCATTCTCGAACATACGGGGTTTCGCAAGCTGCTGACGATCAACGCCCTGGTCGGTGCGGCCTTCGTGGCGGCGAACGGGTTCTTCTCGCCCGAGACGCCCCATTGGCTGATCATGGCCGTGCTGTTCATCGGCGGCTGCTTCCGCTCGCTCCAGTTCACGAGCCTCAACGCTATTGGTTATGCGGAGGTCTCAAAGCGCGAGATGAGTTATGCGACGAGCCTGTCGAGCGCGATCCAGCAGGTTTCGCTTAGTATGGGCGTGGCCCTCGGCGCCTTCGTGCTGGAAGCGGCGGCCGGGTTCGACGGTGGTGCGGAAATCACGGCGGCAGATTTCGGCCCGGCCTTCTGGGCGGTCGCGCTGATATCGGCCCTGTCAGCCTTCGTCTTTTTCCGCCTCGACCCGAGCGCGGGCGCCGAGATGTCCGGCCATCGGACCATCGAGCAAAAGCCCGCCGCCACGGGAATGGGCGACGGCACTACAAATCTCGGTGAGGAGGTGGAACGCCGATAGGATTGCGTTACCATCCCCTCCAGCTCAGGAGGCCTCCGTGGATAAACGCATCATCGATCTCTACGACGATTTCACCCATGGCGGCATAAACCGTCGCAATTTCCTCGACAAGCTCGCAGCGCTCGCCGGCAGCACGGCCGCCGCAACGGCTCTCCTCCCGATCCTGCAGAACAACTACGCCCAGGCGCAGACCATGCCGGAAGGCGATCCGAGGATTACGGTGGAAACCGTGGACATTCCCGGCGCTCAGGGCCTCAAGGGCTATCTCGTGAAGCCGAAGGACGACACCGGCAAGCTCCCGACCGTCATCGTCATTCACGAGAACCGGGGCCTCAACCCMCATATCAAGGATGTTACCCGCCGCATGGCCACCGAGGGCTTCATCGCCCTCGGCCTCGATTATCTCTCACCCATGGGCGGCACCCCCGCCGACGAGGACAAGGGTCGCGAGATGATCGGCCAGCTTAAGGCACCGGACGTCATCGCCTACGGTAAGGCTGCCGTGACCTATCTCAAGGAACGTCCCGACAGCAACGGCAAGGTCGGCGCCATCGGCTTCTGTTGGGGCGGCGGCGCGGTGAACAACCTCGCGGTGAACGAGCCGAACCTCAATGCAGGCGTCGCCTATTACGGCGGCCAGCCCAAGGCCGAGGATGTGCCGAAGATTCAGGGAGCCATGATGCTCCATTACGGCGGGCTGGACGAGCGCATCAATGCTGGCATTCCGGCTTACGAGGCCGCGCTCAAGCAGGCCGGAAAGGCTTACGAGATCTACATTTATGAGGGTGCCAACCACGCCTTCAACAACGACACCAACGCTGCGCGTTATGACAAGGAAGCAGCGGATTTGGCGTGGAGCCGGACGGTTGGGTTTTTGAAGAAGAGTTTGGCTTGAAATGAACGGTCATCCCGGACGGCGAAAGCCGATCCGGGATGACAGCCTGATCGAAGCCTCACTCCACGAACGGGTCCACCTGCACCCTTTTCCCGATCATGAACGCATCCGCCACCAAGCGGAACGGCGTGTCGTCCACCTCCGACTTACCAAGGGTGAGGAGGGCGTCGAAGCGGTGGTAGATGCCCTGGTATTCCTGGGGATCTTCCTTCACCACGAGACGGCCGTCGATTTCGAGGCAGCTGCCGCCTTGCGAGAGTTTCAGGGTGAAACCAGCATCGGTTTCCACCTCGATGTCCCAGCTTTGCGGGCCGGTCTGGCGCCAGTCGAAGACGGCTTGGAGGTTGCTGTCGGTATGGCCGGTCTGGAATTCGAGATTGGCCGCAATCGGCGCATCCCTGTTGGATGGGAACTCCAGGGTGGACGTCTTGATGAAGACGGGTTCCGGCATGATGCGGGTGACGATGGAGAGCGCGTTGATGCCGGGATCGAAGATGCCGAAGCCTCCCGCCTGCCAGATCCATTCCTGACCCGGATGCCAGTGGCGCACATCCTCCTTCCAGGTGACCAGAAGCCGCTTGATGGACCAGCCAGCGAGCGCCTTCTTCGCCTCGTCGACCGCCTTGTTGTACTGGGAATGCCAAGTGGTGAAGACGGTCTTTCCCACCTTCTCGCCGAGCAGCCGCAGATCCTCAAGCTCGCTTAAAGTGGCGGCGGGGGGCTTCTCAAGCAGCACGCTTTTACCGGCGAGAAGCGCCTCCCTGGCGATCTGGTGGCGCACCTGGGGCGGCGTGCAGATGGCGACCGCGTCGAGCTCGGGCAGCTTCAGGAGCTCGCGGTAGTCCTGGAAGGTGTATTTCGCATCCTCATGCGTTAGGCCGCGAGTGCTTGACACGGCTAGCAGGTCGAAATCCGGGTTGGATTTGATCACCGGCAGGTGCTGGTCCTGCGCGATCTTGCCGAGGCCGATGATGCCGATCTTATGGACGGTCATGTGCGTGGTCCCTCATGTTATGGCGACCACGCTGGGGCCGTCAGGCCTCAAGATTCCGGTCGGTCGCACCCCGAAAACCGGTCGCCAGCACGTAGAGTTCCGCCGAATCGGTCCGGCTTGCCGCAGGCTTCACATGCCGGACCACGGCAAAGTCTCGTTTGAGATCGGTCAGCAGCTGCCCTTCTGTGCCGCCCTGGAACACCTTGGCGACGAAGGCGCCGCCCGGCGCCAGGATCTCGCGGGCGAAATAGATCGCGGCTTCGGCAAGCCCGATGATCCGCAGGTGATCGGTCTTCTTGTGGCCGGTGGTGTTCGCCGCCATGTCGGACATGACCACGTCCGCCGGGCCGCCGAGCAGCTCGATGAGCTTGCCGGGGGCGCTCTCGTCCAGGAAGTCCAGCTCGATGAAATCGACGCCCGCCATAGGATCGATGGGTAGGAGGTCGATGCCGACGACCTTGCCTTTCGGACCCACCTTCGTGGCCGCGATCTGCGACCAGCCTCCAGGTGCGGCGCCCAGGTCCACGATGCGCTGGCCGGTTTTGAGGATGTGGTACTTCTCGTCGATCTCGAGCAGCTTGAAGGCCGCGCGCGAGCGATAGCCCTCGCGCTTGGCGCGCGCCACATAAGGATCGTTGAGCTGGCGCTCCAGCCATTTCTGGGAGGACAGAGACCGCTTGTTCGCCGTTTTCACGCGCTGCTTGAGATTTCGGACACCCGAGCCTGACTTGCTAGCCGTCACCGCTGCGAGCCTCCCCGCCAAACGCTGTCCTCACGCATCATGTTCATCAAAATTCCTTCGCGCAGACCACGGTCCGCGATACGCAGCCGATCCGAGGGGAATGCCCGGCGGATCGCTTCAAGAATGGCGCAGCCGGCGAGAACCAGATCGGCACGTTCCTTGCCGATGCAGGGATTCTCGGCGCGCTGCTGGAAATCGGAATGCAGCAGACGGGTCATGACTGTCGAGATGTCAGAGTTTCGCATCCACATCCCATCGACCTTGCGCCGGTCATAGCGCTCAAGCCCTAAGTGAATGCCGCCGACCGTGGTGACGGTTCCCGACGTTCCGAGAAGGTGGAAGTTGTGCGCGCGGCCCGCTTCCGCCGCGATAAGCGCGAAATCGAGGAGAAGCTCGGAGACCTCCTCCACCATGCCCTCGAAGCTTTCCGGCGTCACATCGATGCCGCCACGGCGCTCCGCCAGGGTCACGACGCCGACGGGTAGCGAATCCCACGCGCGAATCCGCTTGCAGGGATCGGCGAAGGCATGGGGCGCCTGGCCGTCGACCCAGGCGATCTCGGTGGAACCGCCGCCGATATCAAACACGATGACCGATTGCGCATTGGGATCAGCGAGCGCCGCGCAGCCTGTGACTGCCAGGTAGGCTTCCGTCTTGCGGTCCACGATCTCCAGTTCGAGATCGAGGTCGCTGCGCACGCGGTCGATGAAGGAAGCACCGTTCTCGGCAAGGCGGCAGGCTTCCGTCGCCACAAGCCGCGCCCGCGCCACATCCTTCGCCGCCATCTTGTCACGGCAGACGCGCAGGGCCTCGATGGTGCGCTCGATGGCATCATCGCTGAGCGTATTGCCGAGGCCCAAGCCCTCACCGAGCCGGACGATCCGCGAAAACGCATCCACGACGCGAAACCCGTAATGGGCCGGCTCCGCGATCAGGAGACGGCAATTGTTGGTGCCGAGGTCGAGGGCTGCGTAGCTGCGTGTATAGCGCCGCTTCTGGTGCCTTTTTGACGATGAGGATGCCTGCGAAATCCATGACGAGCCGCTCTCGGCCCCGGGAGACGGGTCCGCGCGTCGATCGTCAAATTCGTTCGTCGCATCGGCTTTCACGGTCAACTCAGAATCCTTGGGCACCCACGAGAAGGATGCTGATGAGATTCCAGAGTAACAACCGCATCACGCTCCTGCCAAGGGCAACGGCGCAGATTATCCCGGCAACCCTGGTGAGGAATCAGAGCGTTAAGCCCCTCAATCGGGCTGTCAGACCTTCCAGAATATCCGCGCTCACATTGGCGATTGCGATGCGAAGGTGCCCTTCCTGACCCGGCCCRAAATAGCTTCCGGGGAGGCAGAGAACGCCACGCTCGGTGGCCAGTTTTTCCGCCACGATTTGAGCGTTGGCGCCGGCGAAGGGGTGTCGGACATAGGCGAAATAGGCCCCAACCGATTCGATATGCCATTCCGGCAACGGGGCGAGAGCCGCCTGAAACACGGCTGCGCGCTGGTTGATTTCGGCCCGGTTGGCCTCCCGCCAATCCCGTAGACCATCGATGGCCCAGGGCAGCACGGCCTGGGCGGTTCGGGGCGGGCAGATCTGCATGCAGTCCAGAATCTTGGCGATCTGCTCGATGAGCTGAGCATCTGCCGTGATTGCACCCATTCGGTGGCCTGGAATGGCATAGGATTTCGAGAACGAGTAGAGCTGGATCACGGTGTCGCGCCAGCCCTCTGAGCTGAACAGGCCGTGCGCGCGGTTCATGCCCTGTGGCAGAAAGTCCCGGTAAGTCTCGTCGATCACGAGATAAATACCGCGACGGCGGCACAGATCGGCGAAACCCTCGATCACATGGGCGGGGTATACGGCCCCGGTCGGATTGTTGGGCGTGACGAGGACGATGGCGCGCACCTTGTCGTCGATCAACGCTTCCGCATCCTCGGGCTTGGGGACAAACCCGGCATCCGGCCGGCACGGCAGCGGGCGCGGCTCGATGCCCAGCATGTCGAGGGTCATCTGGTGGTTGAAGTACCAGGGCGTCGGCACCAGAACCGCCTCGCCGCGATGGGCCAACAGCATCATGGCGACGAAAAAGGCCATGTTGCAGCCCGCTGTGACGGCGGTGTCCTGCGGCTCGATTGGGCCTTGGTAGAGCTGCGACATCTCGGCGGCATAGGCGGTCCGTAGATCGGCATCGCCGTTAATGGGGCCGTATTGGGCGCTCGTGGCCTTCGCGGCGGCGTCAGAGAGGCGCTCCAGGAAGCTTTCATGCGGCGGATTGCCCGGTACCGCCTGGGAGAGGTTCATCAGCGGGCCATGGGCGCCGTCATAGCGCCTGACCCAGCTCTGCGCTTCCGGGATCGGAGGGCTGCCCACATCCGCGATGAGGGGATTGATGGGGTTGAACGCAAGGCTCGCCATGAAGGGCTCAGCTCCTCGAAAACGAAAGGGCGGGAAACCCGGTGAAACTCCACCGAAATCTCCCGCCCTTCAAGTTTTATTCGCTGCGCCTCCCACGCCCTCAACCTAATCCTGAGTAGCCCGCAGCAGGCGTCTCGAAGGATGGTCTAGAGGCACTGGAGACGCCCTCGTCCTTCGAGACGATCGCTCACGCGACCCCTCAGGATGAGGGTTGCGGGGAAGAACCTCAGTCCTTCGCGCGCTCCACGTAGGAGCCGTCTTCCGTCATGATCACGACCCGGGTGCCGGCCTGGATGTGCGGAGGCACCAGGGTGCGCACGCCGTTCGACAGCATGGCGGGCTTGTAGGACGAGGAGGCCGTCTGGCCTTTCACAACCGGCTCGGTCTCGGTGATCTCGAGGGTCACGCGGGCGGGCAGTTCGAGCGAGATCGGCACGCCGTTATGGGTAGACAGCATGACGGCCATGTTTTCCTGAAGATAAGGCTTCAGATCGCCGATGATGTCCGCCGGCACGACCAGCTGATCGTAGGATTCGGGGTTCATGAAGTGGAAGCCCTCACCGTCCTCATAGAGATAGGTGTGCTCACGGTCTTCCACGAAGGCGCGCTCAACCTGCTCGGTGGTGCGGTAACGCTCGGAGACCTTCACGCCGTCGGAGATGCGGCGCATGTCGAGCTGGGTCACCGGGGTGCCCTTGCCGGGGTGGATATTCTGGGCGGTGAGCACGACATACAGCCTGCCGTCGATATCGACGACATTGCCTTTGCGGAGCGTAGAGGCGATGACCTTCACGGGGAGCTTTCCTTGTGACAGATAGGGTACGTCGGTGGAGCCGGGCTGCCCTGCCCCAGCGACGCAGAAAACGGTTTTCGGTGCCGCAAGTAGCCTATCTTGGCGCAAATCGCCAGTCTGACCTTATGGAAGCCCTCGGAGATGGAAAACGCCATGCCCGCCCCCTCGCCCTGGTGGACGCCACATGTCCATGCGGACAGGCGTCCGTTTCTGCTGGGCAGAAACCGGATTCAGGCGGCTTTTCGGGGCTTCTTCGCCGCCCGTGACTTCGTGGAGGTCGATACAGCCACGCTCCAGGTTTCGCCCGGCAACGAGGCCCATCTCCATGCCTTCGCCACCGACGCCATCGGTCATGGCGGGTCGAGGACCCCGCTTTATCTGCACACCTCCCCGGAATTCGYCTGCAAGAAGCTGCTGGCAGCGGGCGAAACACGGATTTCCTGCTTCGCTCATGTTTATCGCAACAGGGAGCGCGGACCTCTGCACCACCCGGAATTCACCATGCTGGAATGGTACCGGGCCGGTGAGAGCTACGAGACCTTGATGCAGGATTGCGCCGAACTGCTGCGGCTCGCTGCCGAGACCTCGGGCACCCGGACCCTCACCTATCGCGGCAAAAGCACCGATCCGTTTCAGGAGCCCGAGCGCCTGAGCGTAGCGGAAGCCTTTCGGCGCTTTGCAGGCATCGACCTTCTGGCTTCCATCCACAGGGATGGGACGACGGATCGCGATCATCTCGCCACCAGGCTGCGTCAGGTTGGGATGCGGGTTGCGGATGACGATACGTGGTCCGATCTCTTCAGCCGTGTCATCGTGGAGCGGGTCGAGCCTAATCTCGGCCTCGGCCGCGCCACGATCCTCGACGAGTACCCGGTCGTCGAGGCGGCGCTCGCCCGGCCGACGGCGCGTGATCCTCGCGTGGCCGAGCGGTTCGAGCTTTATGCCTGTGGCGTCGAGCTTGCCAATGCTTTCGGGGAACTCACAGATGCTGAGGAGCAGCGCCGCCGGTTCGAGGCGGAGATGACGGAGAAGATGCGGGTTTACGGAGAAAGCTATCCTGTAGATGAGGATTTCCTGGCGGCTTTGGCGCATATGCCCGAGGCCAGCGGCATCRCACTCGGCTTCGACCGCCTCGTGATGCTCGCCACCGGCGCCTCTCGCATCGATCAGGTGATCTGGGCACCCGTGCCGGAGACAGAATGTTGAGAACGATCCGCACCCCTGCCGAGCTTCTCGACGCCAAGCTCATCTCGGCCGAGCGCCTGCACAAAGCAGAGGCGATAGCGGAGCGCTATGCCATCGCCATCAGCCCAGCCATTGCGGATCTGATCGACCGCAATGAGCCGAACGATCCGATTGCCCGCCAATTCGTGCCTGATAGTGCGGAGCTGAATACAACGCCGGACGAGCGTGCCGATCCCATCGGCGACCTTGCGCATTCACCGGTCGAGGGCATCGTGCATCGCTATCCCGACCGAGTGCTGCTCAAGGCCGTGCATRTCTGCCCGGTCTATTGCCGTTTCTGCTTCCGCCGCGAGATGGTCGGTCCGCARGGCCTTGGCACGCTCTCACCCGAGGCGATGGACGCGGCATTCGCCTATATCGCCGAGCATCGCGAAATCTGGGAGGTGATCCTCACCGGCGGCGACCCGCTCGTGCTCTCTCCACGCCGCCTGTCCGAAATCATGCAGCGGCTTGCCGCCATCGATCACGTAAAGATCGTCCGCTTTCACACCCGCGTTCCCGTGGTCGAGCCGCACCGGGTCGATGCCGAGCTGATCGCGGCTTTGAAGACGAGCGGCAAGACCACCTATGTGGCGCTCCATGCCAATCATCCCCGCGAACTCACGCCCAATGCGCGGGCCGCCTGCGGCAGGCTTGTGGATGCGGGCGTCGTCATGATCAGCCAATCGGTTCTGCTGAAGGGCATCAACGACGATCCGGATGTACTCGCCGCTCTCATGCGGGCCTTCGTGGAAACGCGGATCAAGCCCTATTACCTTCACCACCCCGATCTCGCGCCGGGCACGAGCCATTTCCGCCTCTCCATCGAAGAAGGACAGGCGCTGGTCGCGGGCCTGCGGGGCCGGATTTCGGGACTGTGCCAGCCGACTTACATTCTCGACATTCCCGGCGGATACGGCAAAGCGGTCATCGGTTCCGGCACTATTACGAAGACCGGCGACGGTTGCTACGCGGTCAGCGACTTTCGCGGCGACAGCCATTCCTATCCGCCTGAGGCGTGAGCAGTCCTCGAAAGAGTTTTACCTGACTCGAACTCCGCCGTAATCGCACCCGAAAATGGCAGCCTGTTCCGGCAATGGCTCAAGGCGGTCCTTCATGGAGAACGACGCAAGCGAACTGATAAAGGACGCAAGAGAACTGGTAAAGGAGGAGAAGAAACTCATCGACTCCACCTTCAGGAACGGATCGATCACCGCGATCGGCGTCGTCGTCGGTTTCTCCTTGGGTTTTCTCAGCCGCTGGTCAGCCCTGCCCGGAGAATGGTCGCGGTCGGACCTCTTCTCCGTCGCCCTGATTATTTTGGGTCTCGGGCTGCAGGTCAAATCCCTCGCGGACCTGCTCCTAGTCTCCTCCTTGCAGCTCAAGAGGTATAACCGTTCCGTCCGGATTTTCCTGACTGGGCTGATCCTCGTGAGCCTCGGCGTCATTTTCGCAATCTTCGCCGACCTGATGGGCTTCAGCGGCATCGTGCTGGAGGGTTAACGGACCCCGAGCCATGTCAAGTGGACAAGAAACTGCGCTTGCCTTAACGTAATGTTGTTATATATATCACTGACCTTTAACAAGTTTCACCAGAACCATTTGATTCCGGGGCTCCCATGCGCGCACTTAAAGCAGCGACGACTCTGATGATTGCGGGCTTGACCGCTCTTTCCCTGCCCGCCAGTGCCGCTGAAGGCCCGACGAAAGGCACGTTCACCTTCACTATCGTGGCCGACAAGACTCACGATGGCCGCGTGAAGGTCGGCGGCGAGACGGTCGAAATCAAAAACCATCACGAGGTAACCGTCTCCGGCAATCTTATCTTCACCCATACGGACGCCAACGATTCCATCGCCGAAGGCCGCAAGGATGCGGCGGCGGACATGGTTGCCAAGTCCAAGCCGACGATCAGCGCCGGTGCCAAGGCAGCCAATGCCAATGTGGGCGGCGTCAACATGATGAAGCTCGCGGAGAAGTGCGGCGAGATCGAAGATGAGGACGAGATGGAGGCCTGCATGATGAAGGGAGTTGCGAGCTTCCAGGCCGGCCTCCCGGAAAAGTGCAAGACCGATCCCAGTCTGTGCCAGGCCATTACCACGATCCAGGATCCAAAGACGATGTCAGGCGTCACCGCCGCCGGTGACAAGTACCAGGCCGATATGAAGAAGTTCCGCTTCTACAAGGTCGAGAACTGCGTGGTGGATGCGTCCGTCAACTATTACCGCCGCGAGCGCCATACTAGCGAGGTCGGCGGTTTCACGTTCAACGACATCAGCAGCAAGACGGACGGCGTTGCGCGCGCGGTCTCTTCCGGCACGCCATGTACCCTGGAAATGGTGGTCGGCCCCGATAACGCGATCAGCATGAATTTCGCGCTGGCCAGCAACCTGAGCGTACCCGGCAAGACGGTCGAAACCACCGGCAAAGTGAAGGTGAGCAACAGCGTTGTGCTGGATTCCGGCATGGCCACCAAATTCCCCTACACCGTTCGCAAGCAGAAATCGGCGTCGCCGACGTCCTTCAGCGGACAGCAGGGGAACAGCTCAGCGCCCAGCACAAGCGAACAGGGCAACTGGATCAACAAGGGAAGCTCCAGCTCGAAGCTGAGTTGGTCCATCAGCCTCAACTGACGAATCCAAGGGCCGCCGCAAGGCGGCTCTTTTTCATTCGAACCCGCCGCCCTTGCCGCGCCCTTTCTTGATGTCGGAGCGCCGGCCTTTCGCCTCCAGCCGACGCTTCTTCGAGGCGAGCGTCGGTCTCGTAGGGCGGCGCGGCTTGGGACGTTCGGTCGCCTGCCGGACCAGTTCGACGAGGCGGGCCACCGCGTCCTCGCGGTTGCGCTCCTGCATGCGGAAGCGCTGCGCGGTGATGATGAGGACGCCGTCGTTGGTCAGCCGCTTTCCGGCGATCCGCTCCAGCCGCTCCTTCACATCCTCGGGCAGCGAGGGCGAGTTGCGCACGTCGAAGCGCAGCTGAACGGCGGTTTCCACCTTGTTGACGTTCTGCCCGCCGGGACCCGAAGCRCGGATGAAGCTCTCCTGAAGTTCGTCTTCATCGAGCGAGATGCTGTTCGTCACCTTGATCATGGGCCCTCGGGCGAAATGGCAGTGGGGAGGAACTGGCGCGCCCCTTTTCATCTGTCCAATGCCGCCTTCCGGCGCGCTTGTCGACAGGCGCGTTTACGTCTAAGCGCCTTGTGCCCCTTCTCTTTTGTCGGACATTGCGTTCCGCCCCCGATCCATCCATGTCCGCCGTCCTCGCCAGTCTCATCCCGACCTTCCTCATCATCGCCACCGGCTGGCTCTGCCGGACGACGAATTTCGTGAGCGAGCAGCACTGGGCAGGGATCGAGCGCGCCGCCTATGTGATCTTCTTTCCCGCACTCATCATCGATACCCTGTCGCGCGCCGACCTGACCTCGGTGCCGGTATTGGGCGTGGGCGGGGCGCTGATGGGCTCGATCCTGATCATGGCGGGAATCGTGCTGGCGATCAGGCCGATTCTGGAGCGCCATGCGGGAATCGACGGGCCGAGCTTCACCTCTGTCTTTCAGGGCGCGACGCGTTGGAACACCTTCGTGGGCCTTGCCGTCGCGGGCAGCCTTTTCGGCCAGCGCGGCATCGCCCTGATCGCAGTGGCTATTGCGGCCATGGTGCCGCTGCTCAACCTGCTGGCCTTCTACGTATTCATCCGCTTCGCGGGCCGGCCCCGGCAGAGCCCTTGGGAGATCCTTCGCTCGTTTCTAGCCAATCCGTTTATCTGGTCCTGCGCCATTGGCCTGACGCTGAACCTGCTCGTGCCGCCCCTGCCGAAGCCGATTGCGGGTTACATTGAGCTCTTGGGACGCGCCGCCCTAGCAGCCGGCCTTCTGATCGTCGGCGCGGGGCTCGACATCCGGCGGCTTGCCAAGCCGGGCCTGCCACACCTTCTCACCGCCAGTCTCAAGCTTTTCCTGCTGCCGGCATTGGCGCTGCTCATCGCCGGTTGGGCGGGCGTGAGCGGGGATGATCTGGTCGTGACCATCATCGCAGCCTCCGTCCCCACCGCATCGGCTGGTTATGTGCTGGCCCGGCAGATGGGCGGCAATGCGCCACTCATGGCCGAAATCCTGACGCTGCAAACGCTTCTGGCACTCGGCACGATGCCGCTTCTCATCACCCTTGTGGGTTGAGGTAGCCCAACACTTCTACAACCAATGGTTATTTTTGTAGGGCTTGTATAATCATTGGTTGTGCTGATAACTAGGCTCGAGTGAAACAGAGACACAGCTCAGCTTTATGCCCAAGCCTCCGATCCGCGCCCTCGGGGTGCCCYCGCCGCATGACGAACCGGACCTTGCCGATGTCACGGACGGCCGCGCCGGTTCGAGCATGAGCACGGTCGAGACCGCCCAATACATCGCAGAGTTCACCGCCGAGCTGTCCTATCTCGCGCGCCAATCCAAGCTGGATCTTCTGGCCTATCTGCTCGACATGGCGAGGCTGGAGGCTGGGCGCGCCATCCAGGCCGACAAGCGAGGCAAGTAGGGGTCAGCGTCCGGCGATCAGCGATACCGCGTTGCCGCCGTGGCGCTCCAGCCGCCCCGCGATTTCAAGTTCGAGCAGGGTCATCTGAACGGAGCGGATCGGCAGGCCCGACTGGCGGACGAGATCGTCGATGGAGACCGGCGACGGCCCGAGCAGCTGAATGAGGTCGGCCTCGCCCTCACCTGCTTCCTCGGGAAACCCGCTATCCGGCATGAACGTGCCTTTCGGCGCACGCGGAACATCCGGTAGGTCGAGTTCGTCCCACAACTCCTCGGTGCCGACAAGCCGCAGCGGCTCCTCGGCGCTCATGTCGAGGCGCGAACCCGTGGCGACGAGAGGCTCCAGAACGCTCGTGACATGGTTGATTTCGGCGCAGAGATTGGCCCCATCGCGGATCAGATCGTTCGTGCCCTCTGCACGCGGATCGAGCGGCGAGCCGGGCACGGCGAAAACCTCTCGTCCCTGCTCCAGGGCAAAACGGGCGGTGATGAGCGAACCGGAACGCCGCGCCGCCTCGACCACGACAACGCCATAGGAGAGACCGGAAACGATGCGGTTGCGGCGCGGGAAATCACGCCCGCGCGGCTCCCAGCCCATGGGCATTTCCGAGACGATCGCGCCGCCATTCTCGATGATGGAGCGCAGCAGCGGCTCATTCTCGGAGGGATAGATTTTGTCATGCCCGCCCGCGAGGACGGCAACCGTGCCGGTCGCCAGCGTCGCGCGGTGCGCCCGCGTGTCGATGCCGCGCGCAAGGCCCGACACCACCACATAACCGGCCTCGCCTAGTTGGCGCGACAGGCGCTCCGTGAAGGTGAGGCCGGACGCAGAGGCGTTGCGCGAACCGACCATGGCGACGCAGGGTTTGGAGAGCACCTCCGTGGAGCCGCGAACGGCGATCAGCGGCGGCGCGGTATCGATGGCCTTCAGGGTCTTCGGGTAATCCGGCTCGCCCATGGCGACGAAGCGCACGCCCAGACGCACGGCGGCGGCCATTTCCTTCTCGGCCTCGGCCCGGCTCGTGACCTTCAAAAGCAGGCGACCGCCCTTGCGGGCGAGATCCGGCAGGGCTTCGAGAGCGGCCGATGCGCCGCCGAACTGATTGATGAGCGCCCGGAAGGTGCGCGGCCCCACATTTTCCGATCGGATCAGGCGAAGCCAGTCGAGACGCTGCTCGTCGGTCAGATGCACGGGCTCAACCCTTCTGCCCGATCTTGCCCTCGGTGCCGTCGAGCAGGCGGGAGATGTTCGCGCTGTGCTTCCACCAGAGAAGCGCCACGAGAATGATCATTATGGCGGCCATGCCGGGCTCGCCGAGAAGCCACAGCGCGACCGGGGTTGCGGCACTGGCGATCAAGGCCGACAGGGACGAGTAGCGGGAGGCGAAGGCGACGCCGAGCCAGATGGCGGCGAAGATCAATGCGGCGACCCAATTCAGGCCGATCAGCACGCCGATGAAGGTGGCGACGCCCTTGCCGCCTTTGAACTTCAGCCACACGGGGAAGAGGTGGCCGATGAATGCGCCCAAGGCCGCGATGGTGGCGAATTGGGCACCCCATTGCGCGGCGATCAGCACGGCGACGGTGCCCTTCAGAGCATCGCCGACCAGGGTCGCGGCCGCGAGCCCCTTGCGACCTGTCCTGAGGACGTTGGTGGCCCCGATATTGCCCGAGCCCACGTTGCGGATGTCGCCGAGGCCCGCCATGCGGGTGAAGATGACGCCGAAGGGGATGGAGCCCAGAAGGTAGCCCAGGAGCAAAGCGCCCAGGAGATAGAGCATATTGGCTTCGTCAGACATTCAGGTCTCTTCACGTCTCTTGCTGTGAGCGGCGGTCGAAGACGATCCTGCCTGCAACCATCGTGATCGTCACCTGTCCTTCCAGACGGGCTTCATCGAACGGCGAGTTCTTGGACAGGGATTTGAGCTGGCGCTTGTCGAGCACGTAAGGCGCCTCGGGATCGAACACGATGAGGTCGGCGGGAGCCCCGACTTTCAGGCGACCGGCCGGCAAGCCTAAGATTTCCGCGGGTTTCGTGGAGAGTGYACGCAGGAGTTTGGGCAGCGAGATGCGGTCCGAATGGACCAGACGCAGGGCCGCCGAGAGTAGGGTTTCGAGGCCGACAGCCCCGTCGGCGGCCTCGGCGAAGGGCAGCCGCTTGTTCTCCACATCCTGTGGATTGTGGTCCGAGACGATCACATCGATGGTCCCGTCCACCAAAGCCTCGATCATCGCCTGCCGGTCGTCCTCGTGCCGCAAGGGCGGCGAGAGCTTGAGGAAGGTGCGGTAATCGCCGATGTCGTTTTCGTTGAGCGACAAGTGATTGATGGACACGCCGCAGGTCACGGGAAGGCCGTTCGCCTTCGCGTTCCGCACGATCTCCGCCGAATCGGCGCAGGAGATCATCGCCGCGTGGTAACGGGCGCCCGTGAGGCGCACGAGGCGCATGTCTCGCTCCAGCACGATGGTCTCGGCCTCGCGCGGAATACCCGGAAGGCCGAGGCGAGAGGCGAACTCGCCCTCGTTCATCACGCCTGGCCCGACGAGATTCGGGTCTTCCACATGGTGGACGATCAGCGCGTCGAAATCGCGGGCATAGGTCAGCGCACGGCGCATCACCTGCGCATTCGTGACCGAGCGAGCCCCATCGGTGAACATGATGGCACCGGCCTCCTTGAGACGCCCGATCTCGGCCATCTCCTCGCCCTGCAGCCCCTTGGTCAAAGCCGCCGCCGGGAGAATGTTGACGACGGAAGTATCGCGGGCGCGGCGCACGATGAAGTCGATGACTGCCGGATCATCGAGCGCCGGGCTCGTATCAGGCATGGACACCACCGTCGTTACGCCGCCCGCAGCTGCCGCCTCACCCGCGCTCTTGAGCGTCTCACGATAAGGGCCACCGGGCTCGCCGATGAAAGCGCGCATGTCGATGAGGCCGGGTGCGAGAACCTGTCCGCCGCAATCGATGACATCGGCGTCCGGTGCGACCGCGACGTGAGGACCGAAGTCCGCGATCACACCGTCCCGGATCAGAACACTGCCGGTCTGCTCACGGTCGTTCTCGGGGTCGATCAGGCGGGCGTTTTTCAGAAGAATTGGCTTGGTACTCATCACGATCCTCACCCGTTCGGCAGATGGCTCGCGAGAGCCTCGAGCACCGCCATGCGGACGGCGACGCCCATTTCGACCTGCTCGCGGATGAGCGACTGCGCGCCGTCCGCCACGTCGGAGGAAATCTCGACGCCGCGGTTCATGGGGCCGGGATGCATCACGAGGGCGTCCGGCTTGGCGAAGGACAGCTTTTCCTGATCGAGCCCGTAGAAGCGGAAATACTCCTTCACGGACGGGATGAAGGAGCCGCTCATGCGCTCGCGCTGAACGCGCAACATCATCACGATGTCGGCACCCTCCAGGCCCTTGCGCATGTCGGTGAATGTCGGGAAGCCGAGCCGTGCGATGCCGGGCGGCAGCAGGTTGGTGGGCGCGACGAGGCGCACCTGAGCGCCCATGGCGGCGAGCAGGATCATGTTGGATCGGGCKACGCGCGAATGGACGATATCGCCGCAGATCGCGACGATGAGGCCCTCGATGCGTCCCTTGTTGCGGCGAATGGTGAGCGCGTCGAGAAGCGCCTGGGTCGGATGCTCGTGGGCTCCGTCACCGGCATTCACCACGGCACAATCGACCTTCTGCGCCAGCAGATGCACGGCACCGGCTGCGTGGTGGCGCACGACGATGATGTCGGGCCGCATGGCGTTGAGGGTGGCTGCGGTGTCGATCAGCGTTTCGCCCTTCTTCACCGAGGAGGACGCCACCGCCATGTTCATCACGTCCGCGCCGAGGCGCTTGCCGGCGATCTCGAACGAGGATTGCGTGCGTGTGGAGGGCTCGAAGAACAGGTTGATCTGGGTGCGGCCCCGAAGACTGGTCTTCCGCTTTTCGATCTGGCGGCTCACATCCACCTGCGCATCGGCGAGGTCGAGGAGGGCCTGAATGTCCAAAGGAGACAGCCCCTCGATTCCGAGGAGATGCCGGTGGGGGAAAGCGGATCGGGGCGCGTCTGTCATCTTAAAGCCATCGCTATAGGCGCTCTGGCGGAGGCCAGCAAGCAAGGCTTTTGGGCAGGAGCAAAGATTCTGCGAAACCTGTGGCGAACAGCCCGCTGCCCTACAATCAAGGCAGGCTTCCCTCAGAAGGATCGCAGCCATGTGGGACCGCCATGATACGCATGACGTCTTCAACCAGACGCCGCCCTTCGGAAATGTGAATCTCGTCGCCGCGGATCAGCCGCTGCTGGATGCCCTCAAGGCCAATTGCGTCGGCCCGAACGGCGCGGACCTGATTGCATTCGGCAAGGCCTGGGGCACCGCGGAGAGGCTCGATCTAGGCCGCCTCGCCAACGAGAACCCGCCGAAGCTGCGTACCCACGATGCGCGCGGCTACCGGATCGACGCAATCGAGTTTCATCCCGCCTATCACGCGCTCATGCGCGCCAGCATGGCGGACGGGCTACACGCCTCGACCTGGGACGAAACGGATTCGGCTCACCCTGTCGGCAAAGGCCATGTGGCGCGGGCGGCGAGGCTTTACACGGCGGCGGGCGTCGAAAGCGGGCATGTATGCCCCATGACGATGACCCATGCGTCCGTGGCGGCGCTAGCAGCCGCACCGGAGCGCCTGAGCGTGTGGCTGCCGATGATACAATCTCGCGATTACGATTCCCGGTTCATCCCGTTCTGGGAGAAGAGCGCCATCACGCTCGGCATGGGCATGACCGAGAAGCAGGGTGGCACCGATGTTCGCGCCAACACGACGCGGGCCGTCCCTGCCAGCGTGGACGAGTACACGCTGACGGGCCATAAATGGTTCATGTCCGCGCCCATGTGCGACGCCTTTCTCGTGCTGGCTCAAGCGCCGCGCGGGCTTACATGCTTCCTCATGCCCCGGTTCAGGCCCGACGGCTCCCTGAACGCCATTCATCTCCAGCGCCTCAAGGACAAGCTCGGCAACCGCTCCAACGCTTCGTCCGAGGTCGAGCTCGACGATGCCTTCGCGTGGCGTATCGGCGAAGAGAGTCATGGGGTGCGCACCATCATCAACATGGTCCAGCTGACCCGGCTCGACTGCGCGGTCGCCTCGGCCGGACTGGTGCGGATGGGGCTGGCCCAGGCGATGCACAATGCCCGGCACCGCAGCGTCTTCCAAAGGAAGCTGATCGAGCAGCCCGCCATGCAGGCCGTACTGGCCGATCTTGCCATCGAGAACGAGGCCATGACCGCCCTGGCCATGCGAACCGCCCGGAGCTTCGATCTTGCCGCGCGGGATGAGCACGAGGCGGCCTATGCCCGCCTCGTCACGCCCGCCGCCAAATTCGGCATCTGCAAGGCCGCGCCCCGCCTGATCTATGAGGCAATGGAGTGCCTTGGCGGCAACGGCTATGTGGAGGAGAACGCCCTGCCCCGCCTCTATCGGGAGGCCCCCGTCAACGCGATCTGGGAAGGCTCTGGCAACGTGATCGCCCTCGATATCCTGCGGGCCGAAAACCGCGAGCCGGAAGTCGCGGCCTCTGTTCTGGAGCGCCTGATGGACGATGCGGGCGACCTGCCGGGCGCCTCTGATACCGCCCGCGATATCGTGCTGGCCCTGCAATCGTCCCAAGCCGAGGCCAAGGTGCGGTTCATCGCGGAAAGGCTCTTTACGCTCGCCGCGGCAGCAGCGCTTGCCCGCTCCGCGCCGCCGCAAATCACCGAGGCCTACGCCCTCACCCGGCTTGTCCAGCCCGCGCGGATGCCGGGAGCCAATGACCTTGGAGATGCGCTCAAACCCTTGCTGGAGCGGTCTTTCGTCACCATGTAACGGGTGCGGCGCAACGGGCGATTTGACTTGTTCGCCACGATCCACCACTTATCGCGCCTCGGTTGCCAGGGGCTGGCAGCCGCTTTCTATCTGTAAATTTTGGGCATCCGCTCGCGGCCATCTACGGGAAGTCGCTTATGAAAGTCGTCGTCGTCGAGTCGCCAGCTAAGGCCAAGACGATCAACAAGTATCTCGGCAAGGATTACGAGGTCCTGGCCTCCTTCGGGCATATCCGCGATCTGCCAGCCAAGGATGGTTCGGTCGACCCGGATGCCGATTTCCGCATGATCTGGACGCTTGAGGACAAGGGCTCCAAGCGGATCTCCGACATCGCCAAGGCGATCAAGGGAGCCGAAAAGCTGATTCTCGCCACCGACCCGGATCGCGAGGGAGAGGCTATCTCCTGGCACGTTCTCGAGGCTCTGCGCGAAAAGCGCGTGCTGAAGGACCTGCCGGTCGAGCGCGTGACCTTCAACGCCATCACCAAGGACGCGGTGCAGACGGCGATGCGCCAGCCGCGCCAAATCGATCAGGCGCTGGTCGATGCTTATCTGGCCCGCCGCGCCCTGGATTATCTCGTCGGCTTCACCCTTTCTCCCGTGCTCTGGCGCAAGCTGCCGGGCGCCCGCTCGGCCGGTCGCGTGCAGTCGGTGGCGCTTCGCCTCGTCTGCGACCGCGAACTCGAGATCGAGACCTTCAAGCCGCGCGAGTACTGGTCACTGATCGCGACGCTGGCCACCAAGGACGGCGGC